>JADHSL010000016.1 GCA_016776925.1 Pirellulales bacterium
GACGAACTTCAATGACTACAGCGGTGGGTGCCTGAGTGAAGGTGGATGTTTCCTCTTTTCCGAACAGGTAATGAGTTCAGTCTTCTCCGTATCTCGCGATGAGTTCACCTGCTTCAACTGGGCTGCCAGGGCTTACAAGTACTTCTGAAAGTGTTCCGTCTTGCTCCGCGTAGACCGTTGTTTCCATTTTCATGGCTTCTAAACTCAGGATCTTATCACCCTTCTTGACGGCATCGCCTGGCTTGACGGCAACCGTCACAATCAATCCAGGCATCGGAGCGCCAATATCTCGAGGATTTCCAATGTCCGCTTTCGGGCGTTGCTGGATCGTGCCTTCGAGCGTGCGGTCGACGACAGAAACACTCCGAGGCTGCCCGTTCAATTCAAAGAAAACAGTCCGCGTACCATCTGCATGGGCCTCTCCGACGGTCAGAAGACGGATCACAAGCGTTTTGCCAGGTTCAATATCAACAAAAAGCTCTTCACCAGGTTTCGGACCCTCAAGGAAAGCCGGGGTGGGTAGGACAGCGACATCACCGTATTTCGCCCTGTGTTCAGCGAAATCTTGAAAGACTCGTGAATAGAGAAGCCATGATGAAACCTCACGCGGGGTTGCTTCGCGGCCAACAAGAGCGGTGACTTCAGCAGTTGCGTCTTCGATATTGGCCGGTGGAAGTGTGGCTCCCGGCCGGCCTTCGATAATGGTTTGATTGCGAACGACTCGTGCAACTACTTCAGTTGGGAATCCGCCCGGTGGCTGTCCCATACGGCCTGACAAAAGATCGACCACCGATTCGGGAAAAGCAATCTCACGGGTGCTCTTAAGAAGTTCACTTGCCTTCATTTCATTCGTAACGAGTAGAAGTGCAAGGTCGCCAACCGCTTTACTCGTAGGTGTCACCTTGACAATATCACCAAGAAGTTGGTTGACCTCTGCATATGTTCGGCACACATCTTCCCAGCGGTCTGTAAGCCCAAGAGCCCGTGCCTGTTCAAGTAAGTTGGTGAATTGACCACCTGGCATCTCGTGAAGATAGAGATCTGCATCGGGTGCTTTCATTCCACACTCAAATGGAGAGTAGTGTTCGCGAACCGCTCCCCAGTAGTGGGTCAAGTGCCGGAGAGGCTCAGGGTCGAGGCCAGTGTCGAGATCAGTGTTTCGTGTTGCTTCAACGAGGGCATTGAGGTTTGGTTGACTTGTGAGACCAGCAAAGGGTGCCATGGATGCATCCACAATACTCGCTCCGTGCCGAGCGGCCTCCAGGCAACTGGCCAGCGCAGCACCTGATGTGTCGTGGGTGTGGAAATGGATCGGAAGACCAACTTCGTCGTGGAGTGCCTTTGCTAGTCTGCCTGCAGCAAATGGCTTGCAGAGACCAGCCATATCCTTGATGGCCAGAAGATGAGCACCTCGTTTTTCAAGTTCTTTTGCAAGGTCTACGTAATACTTAAGTGTGTATTTGTCGCGTTTGGGGTCGAGTACATCGCCGGTGTAACAGACAGTGGCTTCGCATAGGGCTCCACTTTGCTGAACGGCTGTAATAGCTACCTCCATGTTGGGGACCCAGTTCAGTGGGTCAAAAACTCGGAATACATCGATTCCGGCCGACGCAGATTCCTTGACGAAGCCTTGGACAACGTTGTCGGGATAGTTGGTGTAGCCCACGGCATTACTGGCGCGAAGAAGCATTTGAAAAAGAATGTTTGGTACCTTCTCGCGGAGTCGCGTCAAACGCTCCCAAGGACACTCCTTCAGGAAACGCATTGCGGTATCAAAGGTTGCACCGCCCCACATCTCGAGTGAAAAGAGGCCATTCGCAAGCCTGGCGTAAGCGTCAGCAACGGCGATCATGTCATAGCTTCTCATTCGAGTTGCCAGGAGTGACTGATGTGCATCGCGCATTGTGGTGTCCGTCAGGTAGAGGCCCTTGTGCGATCGAAGGGTGGCAGAAAATTTCTCTGGTCCAAGTTCAAGAAGTTTTGTCCGGCTGCCGGCTGGTGGGGCTTGCTGAGAATCAAACTCTGGCACACGGGCTGGACTTCGACGGACGACTGGCTGACGGTTTTTCATCAGCGGATTGCCATTTACGATGGTTTCGGCAAGAAAACTGAGAAGGCGGGTGGCACGATCTTGACGAATCGGGAAGTCAAAAAGGCTCGGTGTTTCATCAATGAACCGTGTGGTGCAATTTCCTGCGAGAAACTCTGGGTGCGTTACAAGGTTGATAAGGAATGGAATATTGGTTTTGACTCCTCGGACACGAAACTCCTGAAGACACCGTTCAATATGACCGGCTGTTTCGACGTGAGAGAGCCCTCGAGCAGTTACTTTGACCAAGAGTGAGTCAAAGTATGGAGTTACAACGGCTCCAGAGAAGGCCGTGCCTGCATCGAGTCGAATGCCCATTCCGCTGGCTGAACGGTACGCCGTAATACGACCATAATCTGGTAGGAAACGGTTTTCCGGATCTTCTGTTGTGACTCGACATTGGATGGCGGCCCCCATCGTGCGTATGGCGCTTTGGTCGCCTAGACCGATTTCTGGATCTGTCAATTTCAAGCCCGCAGCAATCTGTAACTGTCTGCGAACAATATCAACACCTGTGATCTCTTCGGTCACGGTGTGTTCAACCTGAATTCGTGGGTTGACTTCGATGAAATAAAATCTGTCTGCATCAGCATCGACAAGGAATTCAACCGTCCCAGCATTTTCGTAGTTGGCAGTTCGGCCTATGGCGATCGCTGCATCACATATCTGATCTCGTATCGTTGGAGAAATGTTTGGCGCTGGAGCTACTTCAACAACTTTTTGATGCCGGCGCTGTACAGAACAGTCTCTCTCATAAAGGTGTACGAGATTTCCGTGTGTGTCTCCGAGGAGTTGTACTTCAATATGCCTCGCACGTTCTATGAACTTTTCAATGAAGACGCTTGTACTGCCAAAGGCAGTTTTGCTTTCGCGCTGAGCGCTTTCCAATGCAGCAGGCAGGTCCTCTTTGCTTCGTACAATTCGCATGCCACGGCCACCACCACCATGAGCTGCCTTGAGCATGACAGGGAATCCAAGTTCCTCGGCGGTCTTGACTGCCTCTTCCAGGCTTTCAAGAGCACGTGACGATCCCGCCAGAATTGGAACACCAGCGCGTTCGGCTAGTTCACGAGCAGCGGTTTTATCTCCGAGGTTTTCTAAGAGTTCAACTCGTGGTCCAACAAAGATGATTCCAGCTTCGCCACAAGCCCGTGCGAATTGGGCATTTTCTGAAAGGAATCCGTAGCCCGGGTGGATCGCATCGACGTTGTGTTCTTTCGCAAGTGAAACAATTCCATCAATATCCAGATAGCTCCGTAAGGGTTCCCCAGGGCGTCCAACAAGATACGCTTCGTCTGCTTTGAACCTGTGTAATGAGAATCTGTCTTCATGTGCATAAATTGCGACGGTACGCATGCCGAGTTCATGTGCTGAACGAAAAACACGAATGGCAATTTCACTACGATTTGCAACAAGAAGTTTGCGGATTGGTTGCATGACAGTGGCTTCTTACTCAATGGAACGATTTGAAATCGTCGCCCAAGAACGACGGTTACGGAACAGGAAGATTTTCGGGTGACAAGAAGCCTATGTCAGGCGAGCTACACAAGCCATGCTGCCCAAAAATCCTGTGCAGTTTCTAATCGTACCGTGCGTCAGCAGTCGGTCATACAGGGGAGACGTGTCGCCGAGGAATAACGGCCTCTTGGAATTGACGGTGGGTATCGCTCACGTACGTGAGCGATCTTCAGCGTAGCTGGCTCGCAAATAGGTCGGTGCTAATTCAGCTGGCGGAGTTGTTATGCCTTTTTCAACTGCAGCCAGACCAATGCATAATAATGTTCGGACATATGGCTGCCATGCTTGTGCTGGTGGGAGTTTCAGTGTTCCAGGGTTGTCGTTGAGTTCGTGGATAACATCGTGTTGCATGGCAAGACCCGGACCGGTGACGAGAGAGTCTGGAGCCAACGTTTTGCGCCAATCAGCGGGTTTCCTTATCGTGCCCTTGCTGATCTGCCAAATGAGATTGTCTATCGGCTGAGATGCTGTCGCGACATAGAGCTCTCCGCGGCCAGCATCAAAGATGACTTCTACTTGGTCGCACGAACCGCATTCTGCAACTGCCTGAGTTGCCAGACAGGATGCAGTTGAAATACCCACAAGGGAGCAGCCATTTGTCCAGGCAAGTGCTTTTGCTGTTGTGACGCCTACTCTCAGGCCCGTAAAAGGGCCGGGGCCTGTTGCCACAACAACAAGATCAACCTTGTTGAGCGACCATCCTGCTGATTCAACAGTCGCAACAAGAGTTGGCATGAGGTTTCGTCCCTGACCACCCTCTTTAGGGAGCTGAGATTCCTGCACGAGGAAATTTTCGAAACGACGTGACCCAGGTTTTTCAGCGTGGTGTGACGGTAGAATCCCGGCTGCCACGCTGCCCGGACTGGTGCTGGTCTCGATAGCTAGAAACTTATGAATTGAGGGCATGTGGAGAGTCTGCTTGACCGCGATCGAACAGTGAACAAAACTTAATGTAGTATTATGAAGTATGGTGATTCAGAGATCACACCAGCAAAATCGTACTCGACGGTTAATTTTGGTGTGTCAGAATTTTCTGGACTGTTTTCCGGCGTCTTAGCGTGTGCCCTGTTAGATCGCCACAACACTGATTACTTGAGGCTGATTCAGCGACAGGGAAGTATTTGTGAAGATTGCACTGATTAGTGACATTCATGGGAATCTTGAGGCTCTCACGGCAGTCCTCAAGGATATTGAAGAGCAGGGTGTTGATGCTCTCTACTGCCTTGGCGACATCGTTGGGTATGGCCCTAATCCATGCGAGTGTTTGGCAACAGTTCGTGATCGATGTCAGAAGATAATTCTCGGTAATCATGATCAGGCAGCCCTATTTGATCCCGATGGATTTAACGTAGGAGCAGAACGAGCGATTCGTTGGACCCGTGACCAACTCGAGTCTCATGATCAGCGGGTGCGTCGGCCAGAGGATAACCTCTTTGATTTCCTTGGTGAATTGCCAAGGAGTTTCAAGGAAGACGAGATGCTCTTTGTTCATGGTTCAGCACGACGGCCGCTCGATGAGTACGTGTTTCCTGAGGATGTATACAACCCACTGAAACTGAAGCACATTTTTGAACTGGTTTCTCGCCTCTGCTTTCAAGGACATACGCACATTCCAGGAGTCTTTACGATCGCACCGGAATTCGTGGCTGCGGCTGTTGGGCCGGGCACGACTGAGGTAAGAATGGTCCTGCCAGCCACCAAGGCCATGATCAACGTTGGATCCGTCGGACAGCCCAGAGATAATGATCCTCGATCCTGTTATGTCATTGTTGAAGATTTTGAAACCGTGCGTTATCGGCGGATAAAATACGATATGCAAGTAACCTGCGACAAAATTTATAATATCCCTGAACTGGACAACTTTCTCGGTGATCGGCTGCTCGTAGGGCGTTAACGAATACAAAAACAGAAGACGCCCCTCCTGATTGCATCGAAAACAGGCTACACTACTATTTTTCCCGCCGGATTCTTGCTGGGTTACCGTGGAACGACGCTACGCTGTTTTTATCGCTCTTTCATTGGCTGCCGTTCTCGGCAGCCAGGTGATGCGCTCAATTCTATTTCCACAGGCAGAAGAGCAGCCGCCTGTTGTCGAGCCGTTTGTGGACGGCGACGCCACAGGGCAGCAATCGTCTGTCAAACCGAAAGAGGAGCGTGAGCTCACGACTGAGGAACCAAATCGTTCCACTGGAGAACAGCCAACAAGTGGGTCTGGAAGTGACCTGACACCAGATTCGGATCCTTCGGTATCACAAACGGTACCGCGTCGTCACCTGTCGCTAGGGTCACTGAACCCCGACGCCCCGGTTGGCATGTTGGTGACGTTGTCGAGCCGCGGCGCGACTGTTGAGCGTATCGAATTAGCCGGAGAACAGTTTCACGATCAGGATGATCGTGGTGCTTACATTGGCCACTTTGCTGCAGATGTTGTTGCTGAGGGGTGTCGGCTCAATGTTGTTGGTGATGGAACTCCAGCAAAAGTTGGAGGACTTCAGGCTGGAGATGTCATTGTTCGTGTAGCAGATTCAACCACCCCTGACCCGGAGAGCCTTGCTGCTGTTCTGTCTCGCTTGAAACCTCGCCAGACCGTTTCTGTTGTCTTCCGTCGGCCGCAAGGAGGGTCACTTGGTCGAGAACAAACTGTTGACATACCAACAACGCGGCGTCCACTCGAGGTGATACGCCCGGAGTTCAGCACCGTTCCAGTCGTCGATGTGGATGCGGGTTTTCACGATCCGCTCTCCTTTCGTTTATCGATCGCATCTCGTGACGGGCAAAAGCGTCCAGAAGAAGGCGAGATAGAGGGAAATCAACTCGAGCAGAAAGACTGGGATGCAAGCATTTCAGATGACGGAATGTCTGTCGAGTTTCGTCGAACACTCGATGGGGGGCTGACTGTCGTGAAGCAGTATCGCCTTGTTACAGCAGCAGACAACCCAGTCGGTCTTGTGGAGGACGCCCGCGCAGGACGGTATCGGCTGCAGCTTCGGGTCTCATTCAGGGCGTCGCAGAAGACGCAACTCGAATACGCCATAGATGGTCCAAACGGCCTTCCGACAGAAGGGTGGTGGTATGCAGCTCGAGTGTCACGTTCATGGGGTTCATTAGGCGTGCGAGATGTCGCAATGCGTTTTGTTGGCGAGCCGTCGACTCTTATCAGTGGCCTAACATTGACGGATGAAGATGCTGAACAATCGGCGAGTGCGATTCTTGATGAAAAGCCACTTTCATTTGCGGGGGTGGATGCACTGTATTTTGCGAGTGGGTTACTGCCAGCGGTTGAAGGCACAGAGATTCCGCAACTTGCAGAGGTTCAGTCAATCGTCGTTGGAGATGTGCCTGAGGCCGCTCGTCGGAAGTTAGTCAACGTGAGTTGTCGATTGCTGTCCCGTGAATTACAGCTCGAACCGGATGTGCCAGTGACACATCGATTCGACATATTTGCTGGGCCGAAGCGTCCAAGTCTACTAGCAACGTTTGGCCGTCCGCAGGCATCCATGAATGATCTGGTGTATTACGGGTGGTTTGGCTGGGTTGCGAGGCCAATGATCGCAATTCTTCATGTTCTTCATGCCATTATTCGGAACTATGGAATCGCGATTATTCTTCTGACGGTGATTGTTCGTGGGGCGATGTTTCCAATTAGTCGGAAGCAGGCCTTGTCCTCCCAGAAAATGCAGGTTCTTCAGCCTGAAATGAAGGCCATTGCAGAAAAATATAAGAATGATCCCCAGAAACGCACGATGGTTACCCAAGAGCTTTGGCGAAAACACAACTACAACCCAGCCGGTGGGTGCCTTCTAGTCTTCATTCAGATTCCTATATTTATGGGACTCTATCGGTCGTTGGCGACGGATGTCGAACTCAGACAAGCTCCACTTTTTACATCGGCCATCCGCTGGTGCTCCAACCTTGCTGCACCAGACATGATGCTTGATTGGTCAGGCTTTATGCCAGGCTTTCTGGTCGCTCCTGAAGGGTGGCTCGGCCCCTATCTGAACCTCTTTCCGCTGCTTACGATTGGACTCTTCTTGTGGCAGCAGAAGCTTTTCATGCCACCTGCTGTTGACGAACAGGCGAAGATGCAGCAGCAGGTAATGAAGTACATGATGTTCTTTATGGCTCTTATGTTTTTTAAGGTTCCGTGTGGTTTGTGCCTCTACTTTATTGCATCAAGTCTCTGGGGCATTGCTGAACGACTGCTGCTCCCGACACCGAAACCTGGTGGTGCACTCGCTGGGGCGGGAGGGCCAACCATAGTAGATGCAGTCAGTAGTAAACCAGGCGATCGATCCTCAGGTGGGCGGAAACGTCGAAAACGCCGGTAGGCTACGGACTGCGGTCATACAGCTCATTCCTGTTCGGTAACTGCCTCTCGTAACTGTCTACTACAGCTTCCGTGTCATGGATTCCACGACTGATCTTATTGTTGCTCCAGCAACGGCTCCGCAGCCAGCTGCCAGGTCCATTGTGCGTTTGGCAGGTGACGGCCTCAGCGGCGTTCTGCGTCAGCTTTTCCTTTCTGCTGACGGATCACCACTCCAGTTGCCGGATCTGCAGCAGCCCGCACAGCTGATCAATGTGGCATTTCATCCTGAAGCACTCGGTTCTGTTTGGGGGAAACTTCCTGTTGCCGTACTGTTTTGGCCCGGCCCTGCTGGGCCACTAGGAGCCCCAGTCGCTGAGGTGCAACTCCCTGGATCGGCTTCCTTACAGGCAGCTTTTGTGCAGGAGGCCTGTCGGCTTGGGGCTCGATTGGCACGTGGTGGAGAGTTTTCTCTGCGGAGTTTCCTTGCTGGAAAGATTGACTTGCTTCAGGCAGAGGCAGTTGTCGCAGTTATTGATGCGCGTACGCCACAAGAATTGTCTCAGGCACTTGACCGTATGGCAGGAGGCGTTGGTCGGTCCGTTGAGGACCTACGGGAATATTTGCTTGATCTTGTTGCAGATATTGAAGCAGCAATCGATTTTGCGGATGACCTCGCGCCTGATGCCGTTCCAGTCCCAGATACTACTCAAGACGCAATCACTCCGAAGATTCAGCACGTATGTCGACAGCTGGATCGTGTCACGCATCAATTAGCCGGTCGTGATAGTGGAGGGCAGGGTGGCCTGCCGAGGGTGGTTCTGGCCGGTGCACCAAATATCGGTAAGAGCAGTCTCTTTAATCATTTGGTAGGTCGTGATGCTGCTCTTGTAGAAAATGCATCGGGAACAACACGTGATTGGATTGCAGGAGAATTGCGTGACACTGCTGGAATCGTTTCATGTCTTCTGGTGGATCTTGCAGGCATCGGCGGGCTGTATGAATCTGGTGATTGGCTCGTGGCTGAGCGTGATGTGAGTGCTGCCGCTGATCGAGTTGCAAGGGAAGAGATTCAACGGGCAGATGTTATTGTCGCATGTCACGATAGTGACTCAGACCCTCTCATCACAGTAGTGGATTCTACGACAGCTGAATGTATTCATGTGATAACTCGTGCTGATCGGCAGCAGGCTGAAAAAAAGATGGCCGGCCCCCAGGAGTGGATCCTGACGAGTGTGAAAGCAGGTGTTGGGGTTGAAAAACTAAGACAACGGATTCTCGAAATTGTTTCTTCCCTTGATCGTGCGACTCCTGCCACGATTCGGCTTCGTGCGGGACTTGAGTCGGCACGAGAATCACTTGTTCAGGCTGAAAAAAGCATGACTGGTTGTGATGGTCTACCATCGGATGAGGCATTGCTTGCAGTCCTTCTCAGGCATGCTATTGATGCACTCGGCGAGGTAACAGGTGCGGTGGTAGGAACAGACATTCTCGACAGGGTCTTTTCCCGGCATTGTATTGGGAAGTAGGGCTAAGAAGTTCACCAAGAATGTTCCATATACTGAGGATCATTCAGCGCATACAGTTTTCTGATGGGTTGTGATTGAGTGGAAAGGTCGACTGTGTTTATTTTGTACAAATTCTTCAGTGAATCCTTGCCTGCTCGCCAAACGAATACCAAGAGGAATTCATGATGTCCCCAGAACGTGATGTGGCTTCTGAATGTCAGCGATTATCACTCGCTGCAGATCGCTGGAGAGACGTTTCTCCTGATGAACGGGCAGAACTTGCAATGAGAACAGCCCAGTCAATTGGAGGCGAGGCAGGTGCTTGGGTCCGCGCTGCTGTTGCTATGAAATCAGTTGGTCCTGACGGTCAGGATGCATGCACTGACCGTCTTCGGCCAGTGCTTCAGGCGGAGGAATGCGCAACCGGCCCTATTGCAACGTTACGTCTTTTGTTTCTTACCGCCCAGGCTTTACGAAGTATTGGCAAAACCGGTGTGCCTGAAGTATCCGTTGGGCCTCGTATGACGCACGGACAGAATCAGATCCATGAGTCACCATTTGGTTCGCCATCGTCATTTGTAGCCGTGGACGTCCTGCCTGTGCGGAGACTTTATGACCCCACGATTTTTCGAGGCTATCGAGCAACTGTTCGTTGCGCGAATACGGGCAGTGTCGAAACATTCATGAAACTCTGGCAGGAGGAGTGTCAGCAGCGTCCTGTTTCGGAGGGTGTCGCTGTTGTTCTTGGTGCGGGTAATGTCACGGGCTTGGCCGCAGCCGATGCTGTGAGCCAGATCTTTGAACATGGCCGTGCTGTTTTGCTCAAGCTTCATCCGGTGCAGAGTTCTCTTGCGCCAGTTTTTCGAGCTGCATTGAAGCCGCTTGTAGAGGCTGGCCTGCTCAGTGTTGTTGTTGGTGGTGCGGCACTTGTGACTGATGCAATCAGCGCTCAGGAAGTTACAGCGATGCATCTTACAGGCGGTGAGGAGACATTTAGGAATGTTGTTTCAAGTAATAAAAAGAAGCTACTTACAAAGTCAATTACCTGTGAACTAGGCAATGTCACTCCGTGGGTTATTGTTCCTGGAAACTATTCTGAGAAAGACCTGTTTTTTCAGGCAGACCAGATTGCGGCATCGATCGCAAATAACTCATCCTTTAATTGCATTGCGACAAAGGTTGTCTTGACGAGTCGAAGCTGGCCTCAACGGCAACAGTTCCTTGGTCGTATTGAACAGCGGTTAGAGAGCCTGCCAGCTCGACCAGTATGGTATCCAGGTGCTGTAGATCTCCATCAAAATGCTACAGGTGATTCTGTTTCAAATGGGTGCTTGCAGCCGAAGCTTTTCCGAGATGTTCATCGAGAGTCACATCCCCATTGGTTTGCTCGTGAATGGTTCATTCCGAGTGCGGTTGAGACGACTGTGGAGGGGGAATCAATTGAGGACTTTTGTGTGGCGGTTTCTCAGATTGTGCATGATCTGCCCGGAAATCTCGCGGCAAGCGTGACACGCCCTGATGGGATGGCGACACATGATGAGTCTCGTGTCGAACTCTTGATAGAGCATATGCGGTATGGAGTCGTTGCCGTCAACACATGGTCGGCGCTTGCCTATGCTGTAGCCAATGTTCCCTGGGGTGGTTTTCCGGGAGGTACTATTGAGTCTCCTGAGAGTGGTTTGGGATATGTTCACAATCCATGCTTTTTGCCATTGGTCCATAACACGATTCTTCGATCGCCGCTGCGGGTCTGGCCAATGCCACCGTGGTTTCCCTGGCATGGTAAGGGAGGGCGGCTTACTGAAGGAGTTGCAGGGATGTATTCAGCGATCACAGCAGGAAAGAGCGGGATCTGGAACCTGGTTAGAATGTTGCCAGATGTTTTTCGAGGGTAAGCAAGATTTTTTGTCCATGCCTTTGTTGTAGGGGAGCGTGAACGGCGAGTAGGCCTCTATTGTCCGTCTTCAACGAGGTGCCCGACGTGTTCGTGGTTTTGCCCCAACCTTCTCTCGTGCCTTTGCGGGCCCCTCGGTGAATTTTTCCGATTGACCAGTGAGTTCGTAGAGGAAGCGGCTTGGTTTGCAGGGCTTGGCTTTCCCCCATTTCATTCGTGTCAGGGCGAGTGAAAGAACCAGTCGTTTTCGGGCACGAGTAACTCCCACGTAACAAAGTCGCCGTTCTTCATCGATTGCGGAGAGGCCCTCGTTCGCTGCACGGATATGCGGCAAAAGATTCTCTTCCAGGCCAACCATCCAGACGCAGTCAAACTCAAGCCCTTTTGCGGCATGCAGTGTCATGAGCTTAAGCGTATTTCCTTTCGGCTTGTCGTCCTCAAAACGCTCGGCCTCCTGAACCTCAAGAATGAGGTCGTCGAGATATCGTTGGACAACTGCTGCCGGGTCAGCGTCTCGGTGAGCTTTTTCATGTCGGGCGAGTCCGTTGACGATTTCCTCTACCGACTGCCAACGTGCTTCCTGCTCCCTCTGGTCCTCAAATTCTTTTTCAAGATACTGCTGGTAATTCGCTTGATTGAGAACATGTTGGAGCGCCTCTGAGGCGGTTGTCCCACCCTTGGTATTCGCGGGACCTAACGCAATCAATTGTTCAAGCCTGTCGACACCTGCCGATGCTGCAGAAGACAACTGTCCGGTGTTGCTGAGCTCAAGAAGTGTTGACCAGAGGCTTTCTCCTGATTCGGTTGCCTTTTTGCGAGCCTTCTCTACTGCGTTATATGAAAGACCACGTGGTGGTACGTTGGCTATTCTTGAAAGTGCAAGGTCGTCGGTTTGATCAATGAGAAGGCGAAGGAAGGACAGTACATCCTTGACCTCGCGTCGATCGAAAAAAGAACGACTTCCAATAAGTTCATACGGAATATTGCGGTGGCGTAATTCAGTCTCAAAAACACGAGTCTGTTCACCAGTTCGAACAAGAATAGCCATTTCGTTGTGTGGTGCGTACCGTTCTCTCAGTAGTCCTTCCACATCTGCAGTTACGCGACGGGCTTCATCAACTTCGTCTTGAGCTTGCACGATGTTTGGCTTGAGCCCTGATGGCGCTCTGGATACAAGAGTTTTGTCATGGCGACGCGAATTGCGCTCGATGAGCTTATTGGCAGCTTCAATAATCTCGGGTGTTGATCGATAGTTTTCCTCGAGTCGTACGACTGTGGCCCCTGGCCATCGCGTTGGGAAATCAAGAATATGAGAGATCTGTGCCCCCCTCCAAGCATAGATTGATTGGTCGTCATCACCAACGACGCAGAGACTTCTATGGTCACTCGCGAGGGCGGAAAGGATGCGTTCCTGAATGCCACTCGTATCCTGATACTCATCAACCAGAACATGATCGAAGCGTTGTGCTTCTTGTTGACGAATTGTTTCATGTTGATCAAAAAGTTGGTCAACAACGAGAAGCAAGTCATCAAAGTCAACGGCACCAACACCGTGCATGAGCCGTTGATATCGCTGATATCCTGCAGCCGCGAGATCCCACGAATCATCCGCATCAGTAGAAAGCGTGTCGAAAACCTCATTGGCTCGAACACCTCGGCTTTTCCAGTGACTGATTCGGGCAAGAAGGTCAGCCGGTCGCAAGGTAGCGTCGGCTACTTTTAGTTCTTTGAGCACACGTCGGGCAGTGGTTTCCTGTTCACTCCGATCAACAATGATAAACCGTGTTGGGTAGCCGGCATGTTCTGCGTGCCGACGAAGGATGCGGACGCAGAGTGAGTGTATTGTCGAAATCTCAGGTTTCTGAATAGGATCGTCTTGTGTGGATGCCTGGGATGTTCGCTTTTTCTTAAATTTTCCACCAATACGAAGCACCATCTCGCGGGCTGCTTTGTTGGTAAAGGTCACAGCAAGAATTCGCTCAGGTGGCGTTCCCTGTTGAACGAGGTGAAGTATGCGGGCGATGACGACACGTGTTTTCCCTGTTCCTGCACCAGCGAGGACAAGGAGAGGTCCTGTAGGGGCCTGAACAGCCTCTATTTGAGCGGGATTAAGGCCTTTATGAGGGGCTGGTCTGCGATTCACGTGTGTTTGTTTTGTGGGCAAGGTTGTCGGCATGGCAGGACTTTACCACACTGCGAGTGTCACCTTGACGCTCCGCCTCAAGAAGCGTCTATTTGGCGATAAATAATTGGTTTGCGTGAATACCGAGCGACGGTAGATGCAGTCAAGACTACATGAATGGAGTATGAAATGAAGTCGGAACGTCGGCACGAACTGCAGGAAAATGACCTTGCCGATAGTGTTGAGCAGCTTTCTGAACGCCTACGTCCTTACGTAACACCGATTCTGTCTGTCGCGATCGGAGCACTTATCCTTGTGCTAGTCGGTCTTTTCGTTTCGTCACGATGGGAGGCGAATCGCTCTGAAAGCTGGGATACATGTCTGGCCGCACTCGTGACCGGTGATCCCGAAGGGTTTCGGGAGGTTATCCTCCGTTATCCTGGTACCCCTGCAGCACAGTGGGCGGAACTCATTTTAGCCGACAGAAATTTATCTGAGGCCACAGATCTACTTTTCGCAAAGATAGATCCTGCGAATGACGTTGCTCGAGAACGTCTTGAAGTGGCAGCTGCAGCCTATGCCGATGTTTTGTCACAGCGACCAACCGATATGGTTGCGGAGCGCGCAACAATGGGCTTGGCAAAAGCCCGAGAAAGCCTTGGAGAGCTCGATCAGGCTCGTCGTGGTTATGAGGCTGTCGCGAATGAATACCCTTCAAGTCCCATGGCAAATCTGGCTACAGAGCATGCGGTCGACCTCGCTCAAGATAAAACAAAAGCGTTTTACAACTGGTTTGCCGAACAACGACTAGCAAATGTGGCACCGGAAGAACCGAGTGCTCCGAAAGAAGACGCATCAAGTAGTGCGGGAGAGCAGCCGATCGAACCAGCCAAGGATACAGAGAACACTGATAAAAAATCTACGAAGAAAAAAGAAGTAGAGCCTGCATCTACTCCGGAAAGTGCACCAGAGGAGTGACCACTGGATACTGACCAGACAGACTCGATGCTCAATCCGGGCGATGAAGTATCTTTTTCTGCCGATCATGCAGTGGCCGGCGTTCGGCTTGATCAAGTGCTCAGTCAGCGATTTACTGCGTACAGTCGTTCGTACCTCTCACGAGCAATCGAACGCGGTGCGGTACGCGTCGATGGTGTGACAGCCAAAGCATCGCTGAAGCTAAAAGAAGGATCAGTCGTTTGCTTCACTGTCCCAGAACCTCCTCGCAGTGGACCTGAAGCAGAGGAGATGCCGCTTGAGTTTCTCTTTATTGATGAGGTAATGGCTGTTGTCGATAAACCACCAGGAATGGTGGTACATCCAGCCAAGGGAAACTGGAAAGGAACGCTCGCTGGTGGCTTAAAGTGGCATCTGGAACGTCGTGCTTCGGAAGTCGTAGACCGGGAAGGTCTTTCGCAGGCTGGAGGCCCAACGCGTCCTGGAATTGTCCATCGTCTTGACCGAGATACGAGTGGGGTCATTGTTGTTGCCCGAAATGATGTCTCACATCAAAAGCTTGCAAAACAGTTTGAAAAGCGGACGGTGCAAAAGACCTACCTTGCGATTACACAGGGCCAGCCAGAGTTTGACCAGGACGAAATCCGCTTATCTATCGGCTCGCATCCGTATCAGAGGGAAAAGATGGCTGTTCGAAGTGGTCATTCAACGAGTCGAGATGCAGTAACACGATTTGAGGTTCTCGAACGATTCAAGGGCGCTGCACTTGTTAAGGTTCTTCCAAAGACCGGCCGAACACATCAGATCCGTGTGCACCTTGCGGCCATTGGGTGCCCGGTGCTTGCCGACGCACTCTATAGCGGACGGTCTTCGATCGAACCAAAATTTTTTGGTGGGCCAAAGAATAGTCCAGTTATCCTCAGTCGCCAGGCACTGCATGCTGCATCGATCACACTGAATCATCCTGCAACTGGTGAGCGAGTGACTTTCTCTTCGCCACTCCCATCGGACATTCAGGGTGTGCTGGATGGGCTCCGGAAGTACGCGTCGGTGCCTTGAAATCCGATATCGCTATAAGCCTTCAGGACGTGATCGAAGCGTCAAAATTGGTGGGTAACTGCATGTCCGTGACCGTGCCCCGAGTGCCCGTAGTTGTTTGATCACTCAAGATGAGTGGGAAAGAAAGCGTGAAGCACGTCCCATGAGTGGCGTTACTTTCAACAGAGATATCACCGCCATGTTCTCGGAGAATCTTTTGGCTTACGGTGAGTCCTAGTCCGGTTCCTTTCGCGCCCTTTGTTGATACGAAAAGATTAAATATATCAGGAAGGGTTTCCGCTGGTATGCCTGGACCGTTGTCGGTGACACGAACGTGGACAACCTCACGTTTCTCATCGATTTCAGTTGTGATGTTGACTGTTCCATCAGACAGCTCCTCAACAGCATCAATGGCATTGGTTACGACGTTTAGAATGGCTCGTGAGAGGGCTTCGGTGTCACAAAGAAGAACAGGAAAGTTATCAGGTGTTTTGCAGTGCACAGAGATAGCAGCGTC
The DNA here is from genome assembly GCA_016776925.1 of Pirellulales bacterium. Lineage (GTDB taxonomy): Bacteria > Planctomycetota > Planctomycetia > Pirellulales > UBA1268 > UBA1268. The sequence goes on from JADHSL010000016.1 coordinate 15,950, forward strand.
TTCTGCACGCTGCTTGACTGTTTCGATAATTTCAGCGAGAAGCGCAGGGATATCTGAAGGACTTGGCTCAGGTTTTCGATCCTTGCTGAATGAAAGCATGTCCATAACAAGAGAAGAAATCTTTTGTTGATTTCGGCGAACAATACCCCACCCTTTATCAGTTACACCGAGGTCATTTTTGTCGAGCCCCATCTCGACAAGATAGCTTCCGCCGTGAATTCCTTGAAGAATATTCTTAATATGGTGAGAAAGTGTTGCAATCGTTTGTCCAACTGCGGCCAGTCGTTCCGACTGAACCATTGCCGAATAATATGTTGTGTCTTCAACGGCAAGCGCCGCCTGATGACCGATAGCAACCATGAGTTTCAGGTGTTCATCAGTAAAACGCTGACCGCCTGATGCCATCACCTCACCTAGTGGGGTAAGTGTGTCAACATAAAGAACACCGATTTGCCCGTACCGACCTTGCATCGGAACGCAGATGGCTTCGTGAACTCCAGTTCGCAAGACGCTTTGCCCGGAACGAAAGCGATCGTCTCCCTGGGCATTGCTTGTAAGGACGCCTTCGTGACGTTCGAGGACGTAGTCAAGAATTGTGCGGCTGATGGTCATCGATGATTTTGTACCAGCCTCACGATCTCGACGCGCTTTGGTGATGAGTTGGCCGGTTTCTTCTTCTCGCAACATAATGCAGCCTCGGTCGGCCTCTACCCAATCAAAAACAAGCTGGAGTATTCTGTCGAGGAGGTCATCAATATCAAGTGTGTGACTCACTGCCAGTGCAGTGCGATACATCACATCAAGGTTGTTTTGAGCCTGAACAAGCCAGTGGTTTTGCGTGTCGTCTTGAGGAAGCGGTGGAAGATTTGGCCCCAATTTATCAGGAACCGCAGCAATGATTCGAGAGCCGTCATCACCAGATTCTGTTCCGACAATTTCAACGTTGGCAGGTGGAAGATGGCTACCCTCACCATGGGAATACAAGAAAAGCGTGCGTCCAATCTGGATGCGGTCTCCAGATTTTAGTTCTGCTTCGGCGATGCGGCAGTTATTCAGGAATGTTCCATTCGAGCTGTCGAGATCGGTGAGGGAATAAGTGTCGTTGTGTTTTCGGATTTCCGCATGCCTGCGAGAAGCTTCATGATCCTCGACGGTAATATCATTACCTTTTTCACGCCCGATTCCGATCACGCGATCGTCTCTACTGGAAACAAGTTCAGTAAGGTCAAAATGGCTCCCCTGGCCATTGCCTTGAATGACATACAGCGAGGGCACAAGTTGTCTCCGAGATTGTTCTATGTTCAAGGCCCTCAAAAATTCCATTCTACCATACGAACAAACAATAGGCTCAGTACGGACAAAGACTGCACAAAAAAAGACTCAACGCTATCTTTCCGGACTGCTAAAATACTTCGGTGTTTTTATGGATTACCTGAATTACTGCCACAATGGAGAATCACGATGAGCCTGCCACTGGTGCTGATGAGGGGTCTGCATACTTTAGTCCAAAAAAAGACGAAGCATTGCCGCGAGTTAGTTCCAATACACTCTGAACGATCTGATGACGCTGATGCAATTCGATCGTCTCGTTTCGGAAAGGATCATCAGGGGTTAATGTTTGGTTTTTGTGAGCACAACGGTACTCGGCTAAATGGGTTCGCAATTGTGGTCTGTTTGCTGTCTGCAGGCTCCTTGGGTGCAGAATCGCCACAGAATCAGCCCGACAATGCTCTGCAAAAGCGGCTGCGGGATGACGTAACCTGGCTCGCTGCACCAGAGCGAGAAGGGCGTGGGCCCGGCACAAAAGGAATACGTGCTGCATCGGCTTGGATCGGTCAGCAGTTTGATGAGATAGGGCTTGAATCAATCAACGGTCTTCGGGAGCAGTCGTTTACGATGACACTCGAGGCAACCCTGCCAAAGAAGCAGGCAAACCACGCCGAGTTTGTGAAGATGGCATCGGATGGGTCTCAAGAGGTTTCTCTACCATTGAAGTTGGGGGAGACCTTTACGCCGCTGGCGGTTGGCGGGAGTGGAGTATTTGATTTGCCGTTGGTATTTGCGGGTTATGGAATAACAGCACCAAAACAAGAATACGACGACTATGAGCCGCTCGGTAAACGGGTCGCATCCAAAGCGGCGCTTGTCCTTCGGCAGGAGCCTCAGAAGGATAATCCCCATAGTGTTTTTAATGGGAATCAAGCCACACAGCACGCCGCCTTAGTGCGAAAGATTGCGAATGCGTCAGAGCATGAGGCGGGAGCAGTCGTATTTTGCAACGATGCGTCTGCCACTGAGCCGGATGCGCTGATGGACTTTCGTCGTGCTGGAGGTGGTGAGAACGGCCGTTCAATGCCAGTGCTTCAAGTAAGCCGAAGTGTTGTCACGGACGTGATTAAGCAGGCCACGGGTTCTTCGGTTGCAGCCCTTGAGGCTGAGATTGATCGTACGCTTGAGCCGCAGAGTCAGTTGCTTGACGGTTGGCGGCTAAGGGGTGAGGTAACAATTCAGCGGCAGCAGACAGATGCTGAAAATATTGTCGGCGTGATTCCGGGTATTGGTTTTGCAGGCGGTGAAACTGGTGGACGAGATGTAGTTGTTCTCGGCGCCCATTATGATCATTTGGGATATGGAGACAGTAATTCACTCGCACCGGGTACGCGGGCTATACATCACGGGGCTGACGATAACGCAAGTGGTACGGCGACTCTGTTGGAGGTGGCGAGACAACTGCAGGCAGAAGGTCCTTTCCCGCGAACAATTGTATTTATTGCGTTTGCTGGCGAAGAACGAGGCTTGCTCGGAAGCGGGTATTATGCTGCCAACCCTCTGCTGCCGCTGGAGCGAACTGCCGCGATGGTCAACCTCGACATGGTTGGACGGCTTGTTGATGACAAGGTGATTGTTCATGGAACAGGAACAGGTACAGGTTTGGATAAACTTGTAGATACGTTTACGTCTCAAGCAGGTTTCGGCGTCGCCAAAGAGCCGGGCGGTTTTGGCCCAAGTGATCACTCAAGCTTTTACGCCCGGAAGATTCCAGTCCTTCATCTCTTTACAGGTTCTCACACGGACTATCACCGTCCAACCGACACGGCTGATAAAGTCAATTACGCCGGGATGGCAAGAATCAGCCTTCTTGTGGCCAACGTGGTTCGCGAGTTGGCGACGGCGATCGAACCTCCTGCTTATCTTGAAGTCGCGAGCAAGCCTTTCATGGGAGGCGGTGGTGATCGTCCTTATTTTGGCAGCATTCCTGATTTTGCAAAGCCTGGTGGTGGCTATGCCATTACAGGGGTTTCAAAAAAGTCACCTGCTGCCGAAGCAGGCCTCGAAGGTGGTGATGTCATTGTGCGATTGGGCGAAAGCGCGATTGCGGGGCTCGAGGATTTTGACAGTGCTCTTCGTAAGCACAAGGCAGGAGAGACGGTTTCTGTGGTTGTTCTCCGAAACGGTAAAGAGGTGACGCTCCAGGTTACGCTCGGCGACCCTCGCTGACACCTTTTTTTTAGGCATCGAATTGATCTTGAGCCGCATTGCCATGCCTGCCACTATCCCGAAATCGTTCGACGATATTTGTTCTCGCGAACGTGCCGGAAAGGCGTCAGGTTAGGCGGTTTTCTCGTGACAATTACGCAAGGAGTGCATCTCGTGAAGCGACATTTGGCTATTCATGGAAGCTTAATCGGTCTGTTTGTCGGCATGATTATGAATCTTCCCATACACACTGTTCAGGCCCAGGGCGCAGGTCGTCCCCCAGCTACTCATCAAGCCGTTATTGATGTTGGCTATATCTTCAAAAATCACACACGCTTCAAGTCCATGATGGATAAGATGCGGGATGAGGTTATGGCGGCTGAAAATGGTCTTAAAGCGGAACGGGACCGTATCAATGGGCTCGTTGAGCAGTTGAAGGGTTTCAATCCAGGGACACCCGAATATAAAAAACTTGAAGCAGAAGTGGCCAAGGCCCAAGGCGAATTCAACGTGAATGGTCAGCTTCAGAAGAAAGACTTCATGGACCGTGAGGCAGCTGTTTATCATGAGGTGTTTGGTGAAATTCAGCAGGCCGTGACGAAATTTGCTCAGGATCATGGGATTGCAGTAGTGCACCGGTTTGAAGGTGACGCCGTGGATTCAGGAAATCGGGAGCAGGTGCTTCGCGGGATTACCAAGCCGCTTGTCTACTATGACAAGACAATCGATATTACGCCGGATGTCTTGCGGATGTTGAATGCGGGCTCAGTGGCAAGTGCTCCTGGCCAACAGCCTGTGAGTCGTTAATGCTTTTTGTCGGTATGGAGAGCAGCGGTGGCTCCCAATGAGTCCCGCTGCTTCTCCTACTGAAGTGCTCGATGGAAAGCCTTGTCCTTGGGGCATCAGGCTTGCCCCTGACGGTCAAGCTGGTTCATCTTTCGCGAAGAGCGGGTCAGGGTTTTGGAAGCTGCAATAGGGCCGCCCTCACGGGTAATCAAGCGGTGGAAAAGCAAGTGAACTGTCGACCGCAACAAACCCTTTGTCGTCCAGTGCAAGTAGTCGGAAGAGGCTACTGGAGCGGCGTCGAGAATCGCGTCGAATTACGACCCGGTTTAGCTGATTCAGGAATCCGTTTTGTCCGTGAAGATCTTGAGGGAGCCTGTGTTCCAGTTTCTCTCAGGAATCGTATTGAGGCAACAAAAAGAACAAATCTTCAGGCGGGTGGGGTGACAATTGAGATGGTTGAGCATGTGCTCAGCGCGCTTGCGGCTCTTGGTGTTGATTGCTGTGAAATCAGCCTGACCGCAGCAGAGTTGCCCGGTCTCGATGGGTCTGCGAATGCGTATGTTGATGCCATTGATCGGGCAGGCATCGAAGCTCTCGATGGAACTGCAACCAAACCGCTTGTCGTTCAGTCGCCAGTTACAATTTCTGCTGCGGCTGGTGATGCGGTGATCGAGGTGGCTCCACCAACCACGACGGGCCTACGAGTGCACTACTCGGTGGAGTATCCCGGCTCACCAATCCCACCACAACAATATGGGGTGGCTGTAACACCACAACGCTATCGAGAAGAGGTTGCAGCCGCTCGAACATTTTTGCTGGAAGAAGAAGCCCGCAAGTTGCAGCAAGATGGCGTCGGGCTGACAGTGACCACTCAAGATCTCATAGTTTTTGGTGAGAATGGGCCGATCGAGAACGAATTGCGGTGGCCAAATGAATGCGCGCGACATAAGATCCTCGATATCATCGGTGACCTTTCCTTATCAGGCAGGCCGTTTCATGGCGACATTGTTGCGCATAGAAGCGGTCACGGTTTAAATGCAGAGGTTTTAGCTGCAGTCTTGGAAGCAGAGACTCGGATGCCAGGAGTGCATTGAAAAGTACGATGAAAAATTTGTATTGGGTGGTACCACCACCACTGCAAGGAGGCAGGAAATGAGTTATGCACGAGTTGGTGTTGTTGGTTGTGGGCACTTAGGGAAAATCCATGCTCGGCTATTGGCCGGTCGAGATGATTGCACGTTAGTCGGCGTCGTCGACCCAATTTCTGATGTCGCTTCAGCGGTCGCTGAAATTCACAATTGTGAGTCGTACAGCGAACCTGAAGACCTCGTCGGTCGAGTTGATGCAGCAGTTGTGGCAGCTCCAACAGGGCTCCATGCGAAGGTTGCGATACCTCTCCTTGAGGCGGGGATCGATCTGCTTATTGAAAAGCCAATCGCTGCCAGTGTGGAAGACGCTCGAGCAATTGTTGTGACTGCTCGCCGGTATGGTCGTGTTGTTGCTGTCGGGCATGTTGAACGGTTTAATCCTGCGTGGGCTCTCGCCTGCCAGCAGCCAGGGAAACCACTTTTTATCGAGTCCGCCCGTTTGGCTCCATTTACATATCGTTCGCTTGATGTTGGTGTAGTTTTTGATTTAATGATTCACGATATCGACTTGGTTTTGTCCTTGCAGCCAGGGCGTCTAGAAAATATTGAATCAGTTGGGATTGTCGCCACCGGCGGGCACGAAGATGTTGTAAAGGCAAGGCTCACCTTTGGTTCGGGGTTAGTCGCTGATCTCATGGCATCACGGATTAATCCGGTGTTGAGTCGGCAGCTTTCAATGTGGACAACCGAAACCATGGTTTCGGTTGACTTCAATGCAAAAACAGTAGGTGTTGTTGCAGCCTCTGAAGAAGTGGCAACAGGACGATTTGTTGCCGATTCGGTGCCGCTCGGGGAGCGTGTTGTCGCCAAAGATTCATTTTTTCAAGATGTTCTCCCCCATCAGACGTTGCCCGTTCCTGACTCCAATGCAATTGTATCAGAGCACGATGACTTTCTTCGAGCTCGTGCTGATGGAGTCGAGCCTCGTGTAAGTGCCTCTGCAGGGTCTGCTGCTCTTGAGGTCGCAACCCGTGTGCTTGATGTTCTTAAGTGCACGAAGCTTGGGGCACCACCGGCCATTATGGGAATCCGAAAAAGTGCTTAAACAATGTGTGGCTGGCGTCTTTGTTCGTGCTTCTAGGTCAGCCTGATTGATACAACCTGAACCGGGCAGCAGCAAGTTTAGATGGTGTGACGATGATTCATCAGAGTTGTTTTCGTGTTGCCGTCGCAGAAAGATTTAGAGTGAAAACGGATCCGCAGAAATTCCATTGGCTGCCCGTGGTGATTTATAGTGCCTTAGGCTTTCTTTGTATGGATGCTACGCGAGCAGATGATCTGCCATCGCAGATACCGAACAAACTATCCTTTGATGGCTTTGATATTGCCTCAGGCCGGGATCGGGTCGCGCATGCACTTGGTGAAATGCGGAGTCAGGGCGAGAAGGAGTCTGAAGAGACTCCACTTGAGTTTTCCGTGAAGGGGCCACCAAATAGTCGTGCTGGGTCTGGTGCTATGGCAGCTGAAGTAGGGCAAGAACTCGCTTTTTTCAATATTGCCGCAGGAGTCGTAGCGGATCGTAATTCAATTGTGGATGGTCCGTCAGGTTATACAAGTAGGCTTTCTATGGATTTTGAAAGCGAGTCTTTAGTTGGCGGGTTGGACCTCAAGACAAAAATGAGAAATTCTGAAAAGCACAGTACGGTCGGAATTGAGTTTGGGCCCCGTCTTGCACGAAGATTCCACAATGGTGTCGAGTTTTTCGTGAAGGGTTCCGCCGAAGCTGTTTCTCGGTACGAACGTAGTGGTGAGATAGCACCCACTGGAGGGCCCCTTCGGCGACCGGAGCAGGTCGGTGTCAGTGGTACTATTGGTCTTGCACGTTAATTGCAACTCAGCGCAACAAGAAAATAAAGAGCAACATCTTTGCTCAGGACTGCTCAGAGCCAACTGTCTTCTCTAAAAGGAGATGCTCGTGTTGCGTGAACGGACCTATGCAAGATCTCGGTTTTGGAAAAGCACAAGGGCTATTAATAAAGCAATCGCGGAATACAAGCCTGCGTAGATTGCCGCCCATGCGAGGTATCCCCATGGTACTGGTACACCGCCGATCACGGCGGCTTCGATCGTAAAATGCTCAAGTACAGGGAGTATCGTTGCAAAGAGCCGGCCAACAAATCGTACGATTGCCAGTTTGCCAACACTTGACTGAACAATAAGCGGAACGAGGTGCCCTAGAACGTAAATGGTGAAGCAGATGATGAGATTTGGAATCATCCCAACTCGTGTTGATACTGCCAAACTGACTGCTGCCAACAGAATTGTTTCAAGAAGAGAAAGGACAAGGCCTGGGACAACAGTGACCATCTCTGTGGCGCATTCTGTCCAGATAGGAGCGGTCTTCGATGATTCTCGAGCGTCATAGACCACCTTCAGGCTCGTGGTTGACATCAGTACCGCGCCGAGGATCATGAAAATGAGGACCGCAACAAGCGCCAGGCCGATAAATTTACCAAGGACAAACTGTCTACGAGTAAGAGGTTTTGACAAAACAGTGAGTGCCGTTCGACCTTCGATCTCATCAGAAACGGTGACACTTGCTGTCCATATAACCACCAAGAGTGCAAGTACCTTTACGAGGGTAAGCCCGCTATCCTTCAGCATCTTCACGTCTTCACCAAACGTGTTGTATGGAATCACAATGAAGGACAGGAGAAGAACGATCCCAGCCACAATAGCCACAGCAAAGATAGGCTGGCCGATGGCTTCTTTCATTGTTGACGAGGTGACCGCAGCAACTCGTCGGATGGTCAGCCGGAATAAGGAGTAAAGAAAAACTGTGATCAGAAGGACTGCTGCTGAAATCGGAAGGATGACAACCTCGGGAAATTCGGGCACGAGTTTCCAATTGATCGTAAGGTGAGCCGGAGTGGCCTTCTTTCCGTCATTGATGCTGGTTACTTCAAGCTGTGCATTTTTTCCAAGAAACGGATTCTCTTTGCCACTAGATTTCTCCCACGACCACGATTCCTCTCCGTCGAGATCAATATCAGGCACTTTGAGCAGCGCAAAGCCCTCGATTGGTTTCTGTGTTCGGATGGTGATTGGTTGATCTGTTGTAAAAGAAATATTTTCAAGTTCCTGTGGGCGAAGCGGTAGATCAATTTTGTCTTGCTCGCTCCCAGGGGCTATGGTCACGACCGTTGATGAGTTACTTACGGTGAGGAGTCTGCTCAGTGATTGGCCTATGCCACGGACTGGGACAAGAGGTGTCAGGGCAATCGCTATTCCAGATGCAGCCAGAAGGAGCCATGCAAGTGGGCCGAGAAAACCATCATGCAAACTGGCTTTGGCTTCAGCGGCTGCTCGCGGTGCGATCAGTCGAAGAAGACTCCAGAGGACTACAAGAACCAGCGATGCAGAAAGGGCTCCCATGCCGACGAGCCAGATCGGTGGAAGTGCAATGAGCCAACGGTTTGCAAAAAGTGGCGTGATCATAGATGTGCTCAATATAAATGACATGGAAAAAATCAAAGAAACGGTCTCGTAATCATCGAGCCCCCTCGTCTTTTCTATTGTGGCATCGACGCCAGCTTTTCGAAAGATGGGCCGTTCAGCGACCGGTAGGCCCCTATTTTTTATGGTTGAAGCCGCCGTTAGGTGGTGGGCGAATCTTTCAAAAGAGGGCCAGCGAGGACTGTTGAGGAAGATGCTGTGAGTTGCCATTCAGCAAGAATTCGATGTAAATCATCTCGTGAAATACTATCGAGGGTTTCCAGGTCATCAGTAACCGATCGATACCGGCCAAGATGAGCCCATTCAAGGCCGAGGCTAAAAAGTCGTTGTCGAGGTCGTTCTCCCGCAAGGACAACACGGCTGAGGAGTTTGTTGCGTGCCTGGTCTACCTCGTTGTTGCTCAGTCCGTTTGCTGCCTCTTGATAGATCTCAATAATACGGTCAATGAGTGCGTAAGTGGTTTCTGGTTCACACGAAAGTTGGGTAACAAAAACACCAGCATCCAGAAAATCATGATGATGGCAGACAGCATGTTCTGCTTGGCCTGAATCAACTAGATCCCAGTAGAGCCGGCTGCCGGAATCATCTCCAAGTACCACTGCAAGAAGTTTTGCTGCAAAGCGGTCGTCGGTGTCTTCTGCAGGTCCTGGTGACATTCTGACGGCATATTCCAGAGCGGCTTGCTCCCGAGTTATGACGTCGGTAACTGTTCGGGAATGTGAGTTAGAAAACTCGACTTTTCGGTTGTTCTGTGGCGAGGGTTTCCATTCTCCACAGAGTTGTTGGGCGCTCGTGACAAGAGACTCGAAGTCAACTGCACCACTTGCTGCCAGAACAAGATTATCTGATGCATATCGCTGCTGATGGTATGCACGCATCGCATCAACCTGAAGTGCTTCAATTGACGAGGTGCTTCCGAGAACACTTCGTGCAAGTGGGTGGTCTTGAAAAAAAAGAGCCCGACATCGGTCGTCAGCACCGAAAGGTGGCTGGTCGTCATACATCTTAATTTCTTCAAGAATCACCTGTTTTTCTGTGACGAAGTCATCTTCTCGAAGAGCTGGTCGCATCATTGCTGAGAGAAGCTCTAGGGCGTCATGCTGTTTTTCAGGAAGAACAGCAGCATAGTAGACAGTGTCTTCTTCACTGGTGAATGCATTTGCACTTGCACCCATGAAGTCAAAGCGGAGGTTAATGTCTTCTGCAGATAAGGTGTCTGTTCCCTTAAACACCATGTGCTCAAGAAAGTGGCTGGCACCAGAGATGGAATCGTGCTCGTCTCGTGCGCCTGTTTTTACAAAAAATCCAAGGCTTGCTGAGTGAGCGGCTTCGCTCACCTCGGCAATGATATCGAGACCATTTGGAAGTTGCTCATGGCGAAACTGCATCAGGTACCTCCAATGGGTCGCGGCCCAAGGAAACAGTAGTTATTTCCGTGAGAGGATTCTTGGCGAGCCAATTCTCGATGCTTTCGACGGTAAGATTATCGAGTCGCTCGAGATCCTCAGCAAGAGTGCGGATGCGTCCAAGGTGAAACCATTGTCTGGCCATTGCACCTGCTCGGGCTGCTGTTGATTCCTGCTGCATAACCAGCCCGCTTTTCGCACGAGCCTTCACTCGGTCGAGTTCATCATTTGTGATAGTCCCTGGAAGAGCCTTAATTTCATGAAGCATGACGTCTAACGTTTCCTGGGCTCGATCCGCTGTGGTGCCAGAATAAGCCATTGCCACGGCGAGATCTCGCTGGGTTTGGTAGCCCGCAGAGACGCTGTAGCACAACCCCCTTTTTTCGCGAACCTCTGTAAAGAGCCTTGAGCTGGAACCTCCACCAAGTACTGCGAGGGCCGCCGTTGCCTGAAGTGAATCTGGGTCACGGTAGGGTGGGACGTCCCAGGCGAGTGCGATATGTGTCTGTTGTGAATCGTAAGGGACATGACATATCTTCTCACCTCGCTTACCAGCAGATATCGGTTCAGTCGGCTGACCTTGCCAGTCACTAAAAAGAGCTTCGATCTGTTTGACGAATTCAGGCCAGTCCAGTCGTCCGGCTACAGAGACGATCATGTCCTGTGGCTGAATGAAGGTGTCAACAAAGTTTTTGACATCGGTGTGGCTCAGTTTGGTGACATCAGCCGACGTCCCCTCGCTTGGAAGACCCCATGGAGATGGGTAGTGTGCTTTCCGTAGCGCGAGCATCGTGCGATGCGTTGGGTCATCTTCGGTTCCAGCGAGATTCTGCAGAACTACCTGACGGGCTGGATCAAACTGGCTTTGGTCCAAAAGTGGACGGCGAAGTATGTCGGCATAAATTTTCAGTGAATCTGGTAATTGTCGAGAGACCATTGCTCCGGCAAAACTGCCATGGCTCATTGAAACTGACTGTGACCACTGAACGCCGGCGTTGTCGAGTGCAGCAATAAGTTGTTTGCTATCACGATCGCCAGCCCCCCGGAGCATGAGTTCACCGGCAAGGGTTGCAAGGCCACAGCATGAACGATCAGTTTCACGGGTGCTAAGAGCATCGCAGAGACTGCCAGCAGCGACGTGGAAAGACACGGAGACAGATTCAACACCCGGCAAGAACTCGCCGAGTAAAATGATTCCGTTGTCGAGAGTAGCCGTCTGAAGAGTCTGCTTCACGAATCTTTGCTTATGCCATACGGACAAGTGATCACACAGGTGACGAAGTGATCAGCGGTTTTGATGCACGAACTGGCACCATGTGAAGATCCTCGTCGTTTGATGATTCTGCCACATCTTGTGGTGTTTCCGCCACTGCTAACTCCCCAACCACGGAGGAAACCATTGTTGCGATCACGTTCTCCTTACTGTTCTTCAATGAATCAAGTTGTGTGTTTTCCTGATTGAGGTGGCTCGCAGGAAATCCTAGCGGGAGAGAATCAATAGACGAATCGGCCCTATCTCGAAAGAGTGTGGAGTCGACTGGTTTGTAGACTGTTTTCGATCTTCGGAAGCCAAGACGCTGATAAAGCCTGATTGCAGCGATGTTTTCTGCAGTCACCTCAAGAGTTACTTGGTGGGCGCCTGCGGCTTCAAAACCGGACAGTGACTGTTCTATCAAGACGCTCCCCAGCCCGCCGCCTCGTTGAGAAGGCACAATGCCAATATTCTGAATTGATCCGATTCCGGAGCGATCGAGAACACCTTGGATTGTTCCACACCATTCAAGGGGTGCAAACCGGGTTTCTTCAAGCCCCCTGAAGCGATCAATCTGTCGGGCAATCAGCCAGGTAGCATCGGGTAGGAAGCCAGGTTTTCTGCGAATTTCCTGCATCAACCTCCGGCAGCCTGAAAGTTCACCAAGGCAGGGGAAAACCTGCGCATCGATCTCCTGACGGAAGGCCTGATACTTGGTGCGGGCGTGAACATCAAGAAGAGCCTCGTTCCATGGGACGAGTTGGTACCCAAACGGCAGTGATGCCAAGGGCACACGCGATCTGGGAAGATCGATGTCCATTCGGAATCGTTTGCAGTAACCCGAGTCCATGAGGAATAACCTCTCCCTGAAGAATCGCAAAATACGCTGTCTATGAACCTAAGACTGCATGATCTTTCCGTCAACGTGCTGGTTTTGACAAATCAATTTTTCGCGTAAAACAGCGCCGTGGGGCAAATTGCGGTGATCAGGCGGGTTATTCCGGTGTTCCCGTCTGGTTTTGAACGAAGCGCAGCGGTCCCTGAAGTAGGATACACTTTTTTGAGTACCCAAAAACTGTTTTTTGAGAGGTCGAAAAAGAAATGCCGCGAATCGCCACCACCGTTCTGGTTCTTTCGTTGCTCTTTACGTCATTGACGAACTCAAAGGCAGCATCGCCCGTCCGTGTTATTGCTACAACGACAGTTGTTGCTGATTTGGTGGAGCAGGTGGGGGGGGAGTTGGTCGTAGTTGAAAGTCTCATGGCAGATGGGGTGGACCCACATTCCTATCGAGCGACGCCGCGAGACATCGACAGGCTTGTTCGTGCTGACCTAATTGTTGCCAATGGACTTCATCTGGAAGGAAAGTTGGCAGAACTCCTGCAGCGAATTGGCCGGAAGCGTCCTTTTGTAGCTGTTGGCAATGCGGTGCCAAAAGATGAATTACTTTCCATTGGAAATGATCTGTTTGATCCACACATCTGGTTTGATGCAAAACTCTGGAGTTACTGCCCGTCTACGGTTGCAGATGCGTTGTCTCAGCTGGATTCCAAGTCTGCTGCCACATACCGGCAGCGTGCTAACAAGTATTCCAAAGATCTTTTGGAGCTCGATAAGAATGTCAGGAAAAAGTTCAAAGAGATTCCTCAGCAGCGCCGAGTTCTAATCACTGCCCACGATGCATTTCGCTACTTCGGTCGAGCATACGGGCTTGAAGTCATTGGAGTTCAGGGAACAAGCACGGAAAGTGAAGCCGGTCTCGCTGATATGAATCAATTAGTTGAATTGGTTGTCCAGCGTCACATACCAGCAGTGTTTGTTGAGACGAGTGTGTCTGATCGAAATGTTACTGCATTAATCGAAGGTGCTGCCGCTCGCGGGCACGTTGTCAGGCTTGGAGGAAGGCTGTATTCCGATGCATTGGGCCCTGCTGGAGGAGGCGGTGATACGCTTGAGCGTGCATTGCTTTCAAACGTCGACACAATTATCGGGGCACTCCGTGTAACGAGTGCTTCGCAGAGCATTGTGGAGTAGCTACCTTTTATTTTGATACAAGTTCGCTACGAAAGAGATGAACCTGAATGACTGGAAATAACTCTGCTCCAGAGGTGCATGCCGACAATCCAATGTTGGAGTGGCACGATCTCACGGTTGCGTACGGGCGTCGTCCAGTCTTGTGGAATGTTGACTTTGAAATACAAGACCCATGCCTCTTCGGGATTATTGGCCCGAATGGTGCAGGAAAGAGCACGCTGCTTAAGGCAAGTCTGGATCTTGTGCAAAGAGCTGGTGGAACCGTGCGATTCTGGGGTCAACGGCTCGCTGAGGTGCGTTCAAAAATCGCGTATGTTCCTCAGCGGGAAACAGTTGATTGGGACTTTCCCGTCAGCGTCATGGATGTAGTTCGTATGGGTGCAACTTCAAGGCTTGGCTGGTTTCGACGAGGTGGAAAACGTGAGCGTGAGTTGGCTCTTGCAAGTCTTGATCACGTTGGGCTTGCGGATTTTGCAAAGCGACAAATAGGGAAGCTCTCAGGAGGGCAGCAGCAGCGGGTCTTTCTAGCACGAGCGCTTGCTCGCGAGGCTGAGATCTATCTCCTCGACGAGCCCATGGCAGGTGTCGACGCTGGATCACAGGAGCAGATATTCAGCATCCTTGCCGAACTGCGGGATCAGGGCAAATTAGTTGTTGCAGTGCATCACGATATACGTACGGCTGCCCAATGGTTTGATGCAATTGCTCTTGTTGACATGCGGCTTGTTGCAGCCGGTCCAACGGCTGAGGTGCTTACACCAGAAAATCTAACCATGACATATTCTGGTCGCCTCGGCATTCTGGATGAAATTGGGGAGGCAGTGGAGCGGAGAGGAAGGACATCATGATCCACCTGGCCTTTGTGATGGCGTTCCTTCCATATAACACCCTTGTTGTTGCTTCTGGTGTCGCAGCAGTTGGTTGTGCCGCTGGCGTAATTGGTACATTTGGCGTCCTGCGAAAGAGAGCCCTCGTCGGTGACGCTGCAGCGCATGCAACGCTTGTGGGAGTCGCATTAGCCTTGCTCGTTACTGGGCAGCGTAATCTCGCTGTACTTCTTGTTGGTGGTCTGGTCTCAGCCATGGTTGCTATTGTTCTTTTGGTTCTTATCCGAAAGTTCACCCGCACACGTGATGATGCAGCGACTGCGATTGTCTTGAGTGTGTCATTCGGCTTAGGGATTACCTTGATTTCTGGAATGGTGAGTCGTGGAATTCCTGGAAGTGGTGGCTTGGAGCGGTTCCTGCTTGGGCACACGGCATCGCTGACAGCCAATGATGCACTCTTGCTCGGAACTGTTTCAGTTGTCGGTGTTTTGTGCATCGTGGTCGGTTTAAAGGAAGCGACAATGGTTGCATTCGATCCGGATTTTGCCGCGGCATCTGGATGGCCTGCAGCGACACTAGATCTTGTGCTGATTGCTCTTATTGCGGTGATGGTTGTTGTTGGACTGCCAGCAGCTGGGGCTGTCTTGGTCACGGCGCTTGTAGTTATTCCGCCAGCCGTTGCCCGGCAATGGACGGAACGGCTCATTCCGATGCTTGTTATCGCTGGGCTGGTTGGATTCCTGAGTGCTCTGTCGGGAGTTGTGATTAGTAGTCTCGCTGTGCAGGTGCCGACAGGTCCGGTTGTCGTTCTCGTAGCGACAGCCTTTCTCGTCCTTTCTATTTTTGGAGCACCATGTCGAGGGATACTGTGGCGGACGCGAGCAGTGAGTAGCTTGTCCTCTGAATTCCTCACGAAAACAGAAGTCGGCGTGGCCACTCCTACGGGAACGGAGCGAAGGCCGTGATTGCTTTGACTGCTGACACGACGTTCATGTCCTGGCTCGATTCCATCGGGCCGTTGCATGGCTGGGCGATTGCGACAGCAGTAGTTGTTTCTGCGTGCTGTGCAATTGTTGGCACACCGTTGGTGGTCCGTCGCATGAGCTTGCTGGGTGATGCAATCAGCCATGCCGTCCTCCCTGGACTTGTCGTGGCGGTACTCCTAGGAGCTCAGCCTGGTGGCATCGGTGTACTGGTTGGGGCAACGGCAGCAGCAATGGTGACGGTCTGGTTTACTCGATTTCTATATCGCCAGGCTGGGCTGTGGGAGGATGCAAGTGTTGGGGTTTCCTTTACAACGT
Source organism: Pirellulales bacterium (assembly GCA_016776925.1). Classification (GTDB taxonomy): domain Bacteria; phylum Planctomycetota; class Planctomycetia; order Pirellulales; family UBA1268; genus UBA1268. The sequence continues at coordinate 31,637 of JADHSL010000016.1, forward strand.
TATTCGCTGCTGGAGTGCTTCTTGTAACAATATCTGGATCGCGGGTTGATCTTGACCCAGGCTGTGTGCTTTACGGCATTCTCGAACTCGTGCCTTTTGATACGGTGGATTTATATGGGTGGGATATTCCGAGAGCTTTCTTATCAGCATCATTCGTGTTGCTGCTCGTGAGTTGTGGCATGTGGTGCACATGGCGGTGGCAACTCTTCACCGCGTTTGATTGTGATGCAGCCAAAGCTGCTGGTGTGCCAACCGTTGCAGTGACAGTGGGCTTATTAGTGGGTGTGTCATTGGCCACAGTTGCCGGCTTTGTGGCAGTGGGAGCAATTCTTGTTGTTGCCATGCTTGTGGTACCTGCTGCAGCTGCGGAGCGATTGGTTCACAGACTTCATCATGCAGTATGGTTGGCAGTCATGATTGCTGTGGTCGGTGCTATTGGGGGCTATCTTCTTGCATGGAGGTTCGGTACATCTGCTGCTGGCATGATGGCGGTTGTGTTGGGAGTCGAATATGTCATTGCCATTCTTGTTGCTCCGGATGATGGAGTCGTCGCTCGCCTGGTGTCTAAGCTGGTCTATCTCTGGCGGGTGCAATGCGAAGATCGGTTGGCCTCATTTTGGAGGGCTGAAGAATCAGGGTACGCGAGGCACGAAAGCACGGTTGGTGGTTTGGTGGATCGATGGTTACGTGTGAACGGGCAGGTACAAAAACAGGAGAATGCTCTTGTCTTGACGCCACAGGGACGAGTGAACGCGGAAGTTATTGTTCGGTCCCATCGATTGTGGGAAACGTGGCTTGGCAGGCACGTAGATTTACCAGTCGACCACCTTCACCCACCAGCAGAGTGGATCGAACATCATCTTGGAGAACAAGTACGGAAGCGCATTGAGAATGAACTTGGAAACGAAGATGTCGACCCGCACGGAAGCGTTATCCCGCGGGAAAAAAGGTAACTCACGTTGTATTTCCATTGTTTGGGTTTCAGCTGAGTCGCTGAAGATCACCAGGTAGTTCTGGTTCGTAAACCCGGTCCGGTTGGAATGGATTCGCCAGCGTATTATCACGAGTCATGAACGGCATATTTCCTACAAACGGTACGTTGAGGCTGGCGAAGCGACCTCTTCTTGAGTCAAAGGCTCGCGAGTTGACGAGTTTATTTGCTTCCGAGGTCCAACGAGGGTATGCCAAGTAGTAGTGCGTGCTGTTTAGTACGACGAGAAAGAAGGGTTTGGATACCTCGTTTCGATAGCTCTGGCTACATGGTAAGTGGTAGGCAGGCTGCCGGAATTACCTTTTTTGGACAAATGCAGTGCAAGGAAAAAAGACGCAACTTGTGAAGGTACGTTCTTCGCGAAGCCCAGTGCTTATTGCACTGATCACAATGTCATTGATACCGCTGGGGATTCTTGGTGTGGCGATGTATCAGTCTGCGCTGGCCGCAATACAGGCAGCGGCATTTCAGCGGGTTGAGCTGGCATCTGATTTGGTGGCAAATACGGTGAGTTTGGCCTATGAGGAGCTCGCGGCTGAACTTCAATTGACTGCGTCTCTGCCTCGTGTTGGGAGAAGTTCTGCTGGTTTGATCAAAGGATTTCGTGATTTTGAAACAAATCCATTAAACGAAGACCGTGTTCGTAAAGAGCTTCTCACTTATTACGCAACGACTTTAGGTGTACAAAAAGATGGCCAGCAGAAGGAATCTCCGAAGGCCGATGCGATTGTTGAGCGGTTGGAGGGCTCTGGACTAGTTCTTCACGATCTTTACGTGCGTAGCAATCCAAATGAAACAGGCAAGAAAAGTCTGTTAGACGACGCTGGCGACGGTTCTTCATATTCCGCGGGTCACGCTAAACTCCATCCCATCATGCGAGAAGTCAAGACAAGATTTCAGCTCTATGATATTTTGCTCATCGATGCCGATACACGAGATGTCGTTTATAGTGTTACCAAAGGGCATGATTTTGGTGTGAATTTTGCATCCAGGACCTTACAGAAAAATGGTCCTGTTGATGCAGTAGACATAGTGCTTGATGATTCTGTGGGGGATGGGTTTGCCTGTGTCGACTACGGGTTGTACGGGCCCGCTGAAGTCCCTGTTCTCAGCCTCGCTACCCTCGTTCGGGATGAAGGCGATGTGTCTGGCGTTCTGCTTTTTCTTGTTTCATTGGAGGAGCTTGATCGAGTCATTTCAAATAGGAATACTGCTTCGGGCAGTGTTTCGTATGAGGTGTATGGAGGCAAGTGGTCGCGTGCAACTGATGGCGGTTTTCCGAATACCAGGCACCACCTTTTTGCATCTGATGAAGCACAACGAAGGTTCAGTGCATTCACAAATGCCGAGAGCGACTCAGTTGGTAGTGGGGCGGGGGCACGGTCTCAGTTGTGTTCGCCATCTGTAAGGCGAATTTGTCCGGAATCGATGGAGTCAGATGTTGTTTGGATGTTCGTTGCGACAACACCTGTAGCAGATGTTATGGCAGCTGCGTTCTCCGTTAAATTATTTGGCCAAACTGTTTTTGGAATAACTGCAGTTGCAATACTATTGTCAGCATTTGTTTTGGCCCGAATACTTACGAAGCGGCATGCAGAACAGGTCCGGCTGGCTGAAATGGTGACAAATACGTCAGTCAAGTTAGTTCAGGCCGACCCTGATCTTCGGGTTGAATATATGAATCCAGCTACAGAGCAGGCGCTTCAGTTGCACCCCGGTATAGGCGTTGAGGGTGTTGGTATTACGCTTGCAGAACTCTTTGGACAACAGCCTGAAGATTTTGAGTTCATGAAAGACTCAGGAAGTCTTCCTCAGGCAGTGCAGGTTCACTCTGGTGGTGAAAAGTTAGAGCTCCATGTGTCGGCAATCGAAGGCCGTCACCGTGAATTTGTTGGCCCAATGGTTACCTGGAGCATTGTGACAGACAAGGCTCGTGCAGAAGAGCGAGAGCGAAAACTTTCTCAAGAGATAATGGCTTCAAAAGATTCTCTCGAGAAGTCACAGCGTATTTTGCAGCACGGTGTCGATTCACTTTCCAATCTTTTTGAAGCTGCTTCAGCCGGGGACCTTACCAGAGAGGTTGCTCTTGAGGGAAGTGACCAGCTTGCTGCGTTGGGTCGCAATGCTGGTGATATGCTTAAGAATCTTCGAGAAGTCATTTCCAAAATTGCAGCAGCCGCGGAGCAGCATGGTGAGGGATCGCGGATGATAGCAGACAGCGCGGCCAGTCTGAGTGAAGGAGCGCAGAATCAGGCGGCTAGCATTGAAGAGATTAGTTCTGCGATGGATGAGCTGGCGACTTCGATTGTCGATGTCTCAGGGAATGCGGCCAATTGTCAGAAGGAAGCAAATAAAACAGTGAGTCTTGCGCAGGCCGGCAGCCAGGCTGTTCGCGATGCAGTCGACTCCATGAAGGCGATTCACAGTTCTTCTGAACAGATTCGTGACATTATCACCATCATCAGTGACATTACGTCACAAACAAATTTACTCGCTTTAAATGCAGCGATTGAAGCTGCACGGGCGGGTGAACACGGCCTTGGATTTGCCGTTGTTGCGGAGGAAGTTCGCAAGCTTGCCAATCGTACCAGTGAAGCGACTACAGATATTACGCAGCTTATTAATGAATCGTCTGCAAGGATCCAAAAAGGTGCTTCACTTTCTGAGATTGTTGGCGGGTCGCTTGAGTCAATTGTGACAGCCGCTGATTCTACAGCGAATGCGGTTGGTGAAATTGCATTGTCGAGTGAATCGCAGGCAAGAAATGCCGCAGAGGTTAAGCGAACAGTTTCATCGGTGTCACAGACGATAGAAAGTAACGCAGCAGCATCAGAAGAACTCGCCGCAAGTTCGGAAGAACTTGGGGCACAGGCACAGGGGCTGTGGGAACTGGTCCGGCAGTTTAAACTCTAGCAGTCTTCTTGAAGAACGAACTTTTTGGTCGTTTCACCACAGATCGAAACTGTTCTTAGTCACGGCTGAAGTTGCTTTCTAAGCCGAAAATGAAACTTTCGGGTTCTCAGTTCGCCAAGAACGGCATCGTTTTTACGGAATGTCTTCTGTACAGTCCGATAGATTGTTTTTCGCCCCAAAGCACATATGTAAAAGATCTTATGTCTGACTACGCTCATCTTGACTTTACGACGTGGTCTTCGAAAGCTGAGCTCGTGGGTGACGTTGCTGACGTGCTCCCACCTCAGTTGCTGAAACAGTATTCCGATACGTCACTCCAGCGACCGGGCTATGTTTTTCGTGATGGCATCGACAACTCGTACCGCTCGTTCATTATCTCAGATGATGATCGGAAGTGGTGGAGTATCCTGTGGACAGGGGATCGAGTACAGGCCGACAATCTACTCGACGTCGCTATTGATGTTTGGCAGTCACGCCTTCGTAACGTACTAGATGAATCGTGATACTCTGCGGTAACAGGCTCGTGTGGCACTCAGCTCTCGAGGCGACGAAGTAGTTTGATGTTTCGGATATCGTTCTTTGGGTCAGGCTTGCCGTCGGCACCCTCTTTTGGAGTCTCAAGAATAAAGGGCACTTTTTTGAGTTTCGAGTGAGTCACAAGCAGCTTGAAGGCGGCACGTCCGATGGCACCCTCACCGATACCCTCGTGGCGATCGACGTGTGAACCCAGCTCACGCTTGGAATCATTAGCGTGAATAACCTTGAGTCGGGAAAGACCGATCGTGTTGTCGAATTGCCGAATAGTTTCGTCAAGAGATTTTTTTGGTTGGAGTGGATAGCCAGCTGCAAAAACATGGCATGTGTCAAGGCAGACGGCAACACGTTTCTGGAGCGATTTGATTTTGTCGATGCGATGAAGCATGGCAGCGATTTCTTCAAACGTATCACCAAGGCAGGTGCCTTGGCCGGCTGTGGTTTCGATGAGAATACCACTGCTAAGTTTCTTGGTTCTGCGCAATGATTCTATAATTCCATCAGCTGCACGGTTCACAGCGACCGTGCGGTCTTGGTTCCCAGCGGCTCCTGGATGTGCCACAACCCATGGAATTGCAAGAAGGTCTGCTCGTTCTAATTCCGTTACGAGTCCTTGTATTGATTTCTCGCGGAGCGTGTCGTCTCCAGACGCTGGATTAATGAGATATGAATCATGCGCAATTACGAGTTTCAGATTGGCCGTCTTCACTGCTTCTCGGAAGGCTGCTGCAATCTCTTGATCAATAGGCTTAACCGCCCACTGATTTACGTTTCGGGTAAAGATTTGCATGCAGTCACAGCCGGTTTCGGTTGCTCGCTCGACAGCTTTGGGCAGCCCTCCAGATATTGATTGATGTGCCCCAAAGGGGCGGGCCGAACGTTTGCCCGCGGACGACGTACGGGTCGAAGAGGGCTTTTTCTTGGCTGCTTTTGGCATCATGTTTCTCGGGGCGAGGAAAAGAGGGGGGTGCTCGTTGACGACATTTATCTTTTGCCCATTGATCCAAGGAAGTTTACACTGTGAGCAGAGCGGTTGCGTTACAGGGCCCTGTTCCAGCACGAAGGGAAAATACAATGGTCCCAGTTCTATCATTTCTTGTCATTGTGCTCGGTCTTGCAACAGGGCTTATGCTTACTGTTATGGTTGTTCGTCCTGTTCAAGCAGCGAGACGAGCAGAGAGGCTTGCGCGTATTCAAAGGGACTTTCGTCGCCAAAGAGAACAGCTTGAGGCGAAGTTCATTGATGAAGCAGCAGCGAGTGGAAAGCCTCGTGGTCTGAGGTGGTCGGATGTGGCTTTCGACGATGACGTTATCTATGCCCGTGATCGAAAAACGAGTGGGCTGAAAGCTCTTGTCGCTATAGAAGTTTGTTTTGAGGCGATTGAGGGCGGTGGCATGGAGGAGGTTGAGGCAGTGTCGAACGTTCGAGCTGCAACAGCTGAGTTCCTTCATGATGGTGAGCGTTGGTTTACCAAGGGACGAGTGTTCTTCAATCTTGGGCCAAAAGGACTTATTCGGTACCTGCATGCTGATCTTGAATCCGTTGAGTGCGGAGCAACAGCAGGAACGAATCCATCAGCGACTAAACCATCTGCTATCTAGGTCAGGTGCAAGACGTTTTATTCGGTAGCAGAAGATAGGCGAACGGCGTGGACTTTGCGTTCCCGCCGTATGAAATGCCCCCACGACGTCCAGTTTTATGAAGCTGTAGTTTGCCATTATTGCTCAGCATTGTGTTCAGACTGTGATTCGCTGATGCTGCACGCCGATACATTTAGAGGATCGAGTCTAGAGTTGTTCGCTGACATGTGGTGGGGATATGGGCAGGCTGGTATTCAGTGTGTTTGGTTGGATTTGGTGCCTCCTTGTGCTGGCGTCAATGATATCTTTGCCGTGTTCCTTTGCGGCGCAACCTGCGGCTACGATTCGGGAGCCTGCAAAATCGCAGAAAGAACGGTGTGCGGCGGCGGATGGGTATCTGTCTGACAGTTGCGAATATTGGCAAGCTGCCAATCGCATGAGAACGGACTGCTCGCATCTTACTGTTGAAGCCTATTACGCTGCTGCGGAGGCTGCCTGGAATGCTATTTGGTCTGCACCAGAGTCACCAGCTGTGGTCGAAGATGCCACAAATGCGTACGGCGATGCACTTGTCGGTCTTCTGCAAACAGCACGAGAGCAGGGGCGGCTCCAGCCCGACGGCCTCTGGATCGGGTCACGATATAGACCAATCCGAATCCCAATTGTTCTCAAAGGGTTACCGATTTCTGCAAGTACAATTGAAAGTATTGAGCCATTTCAACCACCCAAAGACAAACGACTTTCGCGCAGGCACTATCGGCCGGGTTTTGGTTTGCCGGTCACTATTCGTGTGAAACCTGGCCCTGAAGGAACCATTCGTGGTGACTTTGATCCACCACGGCTTTCTCTTGTGGCGACAGCAGTCCTTCGATTCCAAGTTCCTGGGAATGAAAAACCAATACGAAAGTTTGTCGGTCCGTTAACAAGAGAACGCGCTCCTGCGGTGCTTGACCTGGTTGAGCCTTTGTCGGTGTCGGGTGTTCACATTGGTGTTGCTCATCCTCCGGTGGCCGCCGATCTCAGTATGCCCATGCTTGACATGCTTGAGGGCATGCCGAAGTCCGGACTTGAAGGTTTCATTATGCCGTTTGAAGGCGGAGTGACGGAGCCGCGGCTGGAATTTCTACAGCCCCACGTCAAGGGTCGGATACCCGTGGTATTCATTCATGGACTCGCCAGTGATGAAGGCACCTGGTTTGACTTGATCAATGATTTGCGGGCGTGTCCGTTTTTTCAGCGGCACTACGAGCCGTGGGTGTATCACTATCCAACAGGGGCTTCGTTTCTCCCCGCCTCAGCAATATTACGGCAGAGTTTGCGTCGAATAGTAAAAGAACTTGATCCTGATGGTGAGGAGAAGCAGTTACAAAACCTTGTGCTTATTGGGCATAGCATGGGTGGGCTGCATGCAAAACTTCAGGTCGTGGCATCAGGAAATCATCTGTGGAATGCCATGGCGACTGTGCCATTTGATACAGTCCGAATGCCTCGATCCGTACGGGCCAAAATTGAGCCATCGCTCTTTTTCGAACCGGTCACAAACATCAAACGAGTGGTATTCATAGCGACACCGCATCAGGGATCATCACTGGCTTCACTGGCTCTTGGGAAAATAGCATCGCTTACCGTTGAGCGGCCACCAGAACTTACTGCGATTCACGATCAATTGGTTGCAGAGAACCCTGGCGTCTTACGGCCGGAGTTTGAAGAGGCGCTACCGACAACAATCCAATTGCTTGCACCAAACTCACCATTGCTTGAAGCGTTGTACCACCTTCGGCCTCCCTGCTGGGTTACAATTCACAACGTTATTGGTGTGGCCCATCATACGCTGCGTGGTGAGCGGACTGATTGCGTTGTCTCAGAATCGAGTGCGCGGCATCCAGGGGCAATAAGTGAACTTGATGTGAAGGCAACACACACAGGTGTTCACCATAAATTGACGACAATCGCTGAGATTGAACGAATTTTACGGCTTCATCTTGTAGAGTCTGGGCTTCGTACAGTCAGCAAATAATGCTGTTCGACAGGCATGTGCTCAAAGTCACATGCTGACCAGCAAGGAAACCCCTTTGCCTGCTGCAGTGCCTGCAGATGAGAATTCGATCGACTTTGATCTGTCCAAGTAAAGGACGTTTCCAAAACTACCGCAGGCTAGTGAGCTACACCTGAGGAATTAGTTTTTCGTACTCATCAACAGTGACATTGTCACGGCATGCCTGAATAATCTGTCTTCCCAGCGGATCAAGCTCATCGTGATCGAAATGGTCAAGATGTGTCAGGAAAAACGTTCGAAGAATGTCAGC
>JADHSL010000101.1 GCA_016776925.1 Pirellulales bacterium
CAGCCTTTTCCCGAGCTGGCCGGTAAGGATCGCAAACCGCGACGACTTCGAGATTTTCCGCCTGCGCGTGTTGCTTTACATAACGCTGGTGAACCCCCAGTCCTCGTGATCCACAGCCTATCTGGCCAATGCGGATACGATCGTTTGCCCCGATACTGCCCGTGTAGGCAGCGGCCGACGATGTTAAGGGAATCACGCCCAGAGCGGAGGCAGCCGCAGCATGGCCGATAAAGGAGCGACGAGAAATCGATTGGGAGGGTTCTTGTTTCATGGGGCGACTATGAGATTGGAGAGACGGTTAGGAGACTTAAGTAAATCAGGAACCCTAGGGCAAGCCTCTAGCCATTCAAGGTAGCGGGCGATCTCACACCAGATCCAGGACATCGCGCATCCAGCCCGCAATGCCTGCGAGGCGTTTTCGGTCCCCGCCGGTAACTTCGGCAGTCGCCCACCCTGAGAAGGACACGCGATTCAATTCTTCCCGCACTTCCACCCAATTGACTTCGCCGCCGTCGGTTCCGGTAGTGATGCCGGCACGTTTCAATTTGGCGTCGCCAAACTCCGGGTGACCCCGATCTTTAATGTCTAGTTTGTAAATGCGCCTACCCAGCACTTGGGCCCAGTGTCCAGCCGATTGCTCGGTCCAAGTAATCGAGTTGCCGATATCAAAATAGGAACGCACGAAGGGGGAATCAAACGAATCGATAAAGCGGGCCATTTCTTCACCTGTTTTCAGAAAGGTTGCCCGAACGTTCTCGATACATAGAGAGACACCCCATTTTTCAGCTATCGGTATCGCTTTCCGCACCCGTCCTTACCACTGGCGAAAGTTTTCATCGTAGGATATTTTCGGATCTTCACCGGCCAGAACAAGAACCGAATCCCCACCAAGTCGCTTGGCAAAGCTTACGGCGCCTGCGATATCCGGTTTCGACGAATGGATCACCCCATGCACCGGAAGTCCGGTCTCCTCAATTGCCTTCACAAACGCGTTCGCTTCAGCCAAGTGGTCGGTTTTGACCTCTACCCCGTCGAAACCAATTTCTTTCAACAATCGAAACTTGTCGATAATACTCAAGCCGGGCTCGGCAATCATGTGATACTTCACCGCAATCTTGATCTTCCCTGAGAGCGGCCCAGGCGTCGCGGCGAGAGACAGGAACGGAAGGGAGCCGAGCGTGGCCAAGCCAGCTGAGGATTTCAAAAACTGCCTTCGATCAAGTGATTTCATTAAGCTGATATCTTTTTATAGGAGTTTGTTCATAGAAAGATTGAAGATCCCCGGATCAACCGTCTTCTTTCTTCGAACTACGCCGAGTCCTGAGCTCTCGACTTCGTCGACTGCCGAAGCGGCAGCGGGGCACTTCTCAATTATGGACTGTAGGGGCGATCGATGATCGCCTACGCGACCACCGGTCGCATCTACAAAAAGCCGAAGCCGCCTACAGGCCGGAGTCTGCGACAAACTTCGGGGCATTAGACCCAATGGGAATAATGAAAGTACGGACGCGATCATCTTGCCCAAGGCAGTCGCTCCAGATCGACGTTGCCCCCAGATAAAATAACGCCCACCCGGTTACCGGGAATTTCGCCGCGTTTTTCCAGTAGTGCCGCCACGGGTACGGCAGCTGAGGGTTCGATGACGATTTTCATGCGTTCCCAAACCAAGCGCATTGCCTCAATGATCGATTCCTCCGAAACCGTTACGATACCTGCACAAAGCTCCTTTATGATCGCAAAGGTTAAATCACCCAGACTCGTGAGAAGTCCATCCGCTAGGGTCTGCGGGCTATGCGACGGTTCTATCTCGCCGGATTGCATGGAGCGGTAGGCGTCGTCGGCATTCAGTGGTTCCGCTCCGATAACACTAGCGGAAGGCAGAGTTTCGCTGACCGCAATGGATGTACCACTAAGAAGACCGCCACCACCGACTGGAGCCATTACCACCTCTAGGTCCTTGACCTCTTCTAGAAGTTCAAGAGCCGCAGTTCCTTGCCCAGCGATGATACGCGGGTCGTTGTAGGGATGAATCAACGATCGTCCCTCTCTTGCGAGAATCTGGTTAAGCGTGCTTTCACGAGCCTCTAGGGTGGGTTCGCAATAAGTGATTGTGGCGCCATAGCCTTCCACTGCCGCCTTTTTGACCGTCGAGGCATTGGAAGGCATGACGATGTGGGCATTCGAACCCGCTAGTTTGGCTGCGCGAGCCAGGGCCGCTGCATGGTTGCCCGACGAATGGGTCGCGACCCCTCGTTTGAGCTTCTCCTCGGAAAGGCAGGCAATTGCATTGAGAGCCCCACGAAACTTGAAGGCTCCCACTTTCTGAAAGTTCTCGCACTTGAAAAAAAGCTCCGCACCGAGAATTCGGTTGATGGATACGCTCTGGAGTACTGGAGTTCTATGGGCATGCTTCGAAATCCTACCAGCCGCCGCACGAATATCCTCAAGTTGAACACAAAGTTTCGCCATAAATCAGATCTAAACAGTTTAGGAAAAAACTCACCACTTAAATAATACGTTTATTCCCAATGGGTGAAAAATCCCGAAACTCTTGACTGGCATAGCCCCTTGTGGACGACGATTGTTGTCGCAGACCCGGCTTGTCGGTTGCTACGGCTTTTCGTAGACGCGACCGCTGGTCGCGTAGGCGATCAGCGATCATCCCTACATTACATAAATGAGCAATACCTCCCTACCGCTTCGGTGCTGAAAGAGGTAGCGGGCGATCTCCGAGCGCCCACACAATTGCTCTTTAGTAAACCAAGTTACCAGCTTGTTGAGGACGTAAGGAAACAGGCAGGATGCCTGTTCTACTTTACGTGGGCGCTCGACCTGCGCCGCCGTAGCTTTAGCGAAGGAGTGAGATCGCCCGCTACCTTAAATGCCTCAGCGTTTTAATTCGAATCAATCTGTTTGAGCAGTTCCTCAACCGCTCGCTTCACTTGAGGATCGACGTTCCGGGCTTTGTAGGCGGGTGGGTTTTCCACAAGGATGTCGGGAGTAGCTGGATTATGCTCCATGTTCAGCTCGGTTTCTCTCACAAACCAGCCACGTAATGGCATGCGCACGTAGGAACCGTCTACCAAGGTGTAGCTGCCGGTTGATATAACCGCTCCAAAGGTCGGTTGGCCGACCAAGCTGCCGAGGCCCAAAGACTTATAGGCATGAGAGAAAATCTCTGCATTGCTGTAGCTGCTTTCATTGCAAAGCGCGATGGATGGCTTGGAAGACGAAGGCAAGGGAAGCCGATCACTGGGATAGTGGTTCTTGAAATTCCGGTGCTCCTCCTCCAAATCTGAAGCCGCCCCTCTGGGGATTGTGTAGGCGTGTTGCTTTACATTGAGCACCGCCAACAGGTAATCCGTGGTCCAGCCCCCTCCGTTGTAACGGACGTCGATTACAATGCCTTCCTTACCATATCCCGCGGCTACCAATTCGGTTTCAAAACGTTCGAAGCTTTCCCAGCCCATGGCACGGATATGCAGATAACCAAGACGGCCGTTCGAATAGGCCTCAACTAATTCACGGCGACTCTCGACCCAGGCATCGTAGTTCTCCGCTGTTAAGGAATCAGCAGGCCAGACAATGCTTTCATGCGACTCCCCATCCCGTACGATTTCCAGGAGCACCTCATTGTCAGCCTTGTCGGCAAGCAGCGAGAAAATATTTACGTCGATTGCCACGGGTTCCCGGTCAACGGATGCGATGACATCGTCCACCTGAAGAGGCATTGAAGCCTTGGCAAGCGGGCTGCTCGGAACGATACGCGTTAACTGGAATCCATTGCTTTTATTCAATCCTTCCATCCCCAGTAATCCCGTTTTCTGGGATTGCGTTTCCTTGGGATTGTCGACCCCGCGCATACCCATGTGACTCGCATTGAGCTGACCCAACATCAGATTGAACGTGTATTGAAAATCCTCTGTCGTGGACGCGGCCTTCGCCAAAGGCAGGTACTTATCACGGAGTGCGGCGAAATCGTGGCCATGAAAATTCGGGTCGTAGAAGCCACGATCCAAGGCTCGCCAGGCATCGTAGTAGATCTGCTCTCTTTCTTCAGTACTATTGATTTGTATACGCGTGGTGACTGAGAGTTTTTCTACCTTGTCGTCCTTGGTTATGATTCGCCTAATCAGGCCCCCCTTGGTCAAGGTATAAACATGATCTCCCTTTTTCGAAAGGAGCAGCCCTTGAGGGCCGCTCTTATCGCCGATGACCTCTTTCTGTTCATCTCCATCCCAACGAACCTTGTAGAGGTTCCGAACGGTTTCGTAATCCTGCCTGCCAGGACTCCCAATCGTGTAGTAAACCATCTCGCCTTCCTTATCGAATACGAACTCTCCTTCGTTGCCTGCCTTGGATGTCACCTGAACCAGTCTCAAATAAATTTTATCGAAATCGATTTCGACCGCAGGAACCGCTTCTTTTTCTGCGCCGTCTTCTTCATCCCCTTTGGAATCGTCATTTTCTGCGATCTCGGAGTCTTCATTCGGCTCATCGCTCTTCTTCTTTCCGGACGCGCTCTTTTCCTTTTTCTTATCGTCCTTTTGTTGGCGTTCACGCTCCCATTGTTCGTCTGACTTCTCCCAATCGGATTTTTTCAACCAGGCAAACCACACATCCGCATCGCCGTTGTTTCGATCTGACAGAAATCCCAATTTACTTCCATCACGGCTCCAGACCGGATTGGAGTCATAACCCGGATGCATCGACACATTTACGGGTTCAGTCGTATCATCAACAGAATGGATAAAGATCTCAGCATTGTAGTCCAAGTCGTCTAATTCGTAGGCGATCCAACGACTATCGGGGGACCAGCTAATTCCTGAAGGTCTTGCCCAACCGTCTAAAAGAGTCACCGAATGGGAAAGGTTTCCTTCCTCTTCAATCTCCGCAACCATCAGCTTGCCATTGCCAATTCGGTAGACAAGGCGCTTCCCGTTGGGAGCCAGGATCGGCTCAAATTCATCCTCGGGCGTTTCAGTAAGTCGCCGCGTTTGAGTTTTAAGTGTCTTGAAAAGATCCTTCTCTTCTTCGTCCGACGACTCGACAAGGTAAAGGTCGTTCTGCCCCTCTTCGTCCGAAACATAGAGAATCGTATGGTCATTCAGCCAGATGGGATCTCGTTCACGGGACGAACTCCTAGTGATTCGGACGCTGCGATCATCGTCCTTGTCATTGCGGGTAACAAACAAATCGCCGCGAATCGCATAGGCGGTCAGTCGGCCATCCGGCGACACGGCATACTCGTCGACCTTGTCCTTCATCGTTTCCGAAACAACCGGATCGAACCGGACATCCGCCGATAGGTCTATGTCCAGCGAAGTACTGGACTTTGATCCGACCCTTTGCAAGGAAACCTCAGAGCCGTGCTGATAAACGATTTGCCTGGTTCGCGGGCTAAGATCGAAGCTATTGACTCCAAACGATTCCTCAAAGGTCAACTGCTTCACGGATCCCTCAAGCGAGGTTTGGAAGACGTTGTATTTGCCTTCTCGTGACGATATAAAGAGCAAAGTCGATTCGTCCAGCCATTTGGGAGAAAAGTCGTTCCCCTCAAAATCGGTCACTTGAGTATACGCTTCGTTTGAAATATCGTAGATCCAAATATCGCGATTGGCGGGACCCCGATAAGCCTCTCGTTCGATCCGGCAGGTCCCGCGCACGAAGGCTATTTTGCCTCCATCGGGGGAAACCACGGGATCAAAACCTAAGGCATCCATAAACCGCGTTGGCGTGCCGGTAGTGGGATCGGCTTTGTATATTTCGTATTCCCGTTCGACCTGGGCGTACACACGCTTGGTCAAGAAAAGAAGGGACCCATCTTCATTATAGCTCGACAAGAGGTCCGTTGCGGAGTGATGCGTGTGACGGGTCGCCACCCCTCCCTGGCTGGGCATCGAATAGATATCGTTGTTTCCGTAACGGTCGCTTTGAAAAGCCAGCCGTTCTCCATCCGGGCTCCAACGGGGATTCGAATCATACCCTTCGTGTACGGTTATCCGATAGGGTCGCCCCCCCTTAGCTGATACCGTCCAGATATCACCTTGGTAACAAAAAGCAACCTGCTTGCCGTCAGGACTGATAGCCGGTTGAAGCGCATTTCCGAATACGGGCGGTAATGCAAGGAATAGAAGGGCTAAAAGAGAAACGAGCTTGATCATGAGAAATATGTACTTGTCTACTATCAGGGTTTAAGGTCCCATGGTTGCTTCTCAACCCCAATCCCCAAATGAGCGTACGTTTTCTTAAGAATTTGCCCCTGCCCATCCTGTGCGTCACGATTGTCCTTACCCTTACGGCGTCTGACAAATCGCAAAACTGGCCGGGATTCCGAGGTCCCGGAGCGACCGGCATTCAAGAGGGGTATTCCCTTCCCACGACATGGAACGCAGATCCTGCCGCCGAAGATCCAGAGGGGGTCCTTTGGAGAGCTCCCATCCCTGGCCTCGGACACTCCAGTCCTGTAGTATGGGGTGACCGCATTTTCGTTTGCACCGCTGTTCCCGAGGGTGAAGTTGCCGCTCTCATGCTGGGTTCGGGCGGACAGCCCACCGCAGCGGACGACGCCCGCAACCATCAATGGGTCATATTGTGTTTCGACAAAGGGACCGGCAAATCGCTTTGGAGCAAAACCTCTCGCCAAGGCATGCCCCGCGCCACCCGGCACATAAAAGCCACCCAGGCCAACACAACCCTCGCTGTCGATGGCGAGAACCTCGTCGCCTTCTTCGGCTCAGAAGGGCTCTACTGCTACGACCTTGACGGCAATTTAAAGTGGAGCCGCGATCTCGGCGTTATAAACATCAGCAAGTATAACACTGGTTGGGGCTACGCCAGTTCTCCCAGTATCCATAAAAATTATATCGTACTCTCCTGCGACGACCCGGCGAATCCCTTCCTCGTTGCGCTTCGACTTTCCGACGGTGAGGAAATCTGGCACGTTTCGCGAAAAGGTATCTGCGAACGAAGCTGGGGTACGCCCCTCATTCACGAAAGCGGGGACACCACTCAGATCGTCGTCAACGGCTGGCCGTGGGTCGTGTCCTACAATCTAGAGACGGGCGAAGAACTCTGGAAAATCAATGATGGAGGCGACAACCCTGTTCCCTCCCCTTTTGTCGCCAATGGTTGGATATATGTTGTGAGCTCCCATGGGGGCAAATCCCCCATTTACGTCGTTCGACCTGAGGCCCGAGGGGATATCACTCCAAGTCTCGAAGTTCCGTCCAATGAGGGAGTCGTATGGAGCTCACTCAGAGGAGGTTCCTACATGTCGACCCCCGTTGTCTATGGCGACTACATCTATCTCGGCCACTACAGCACCATTCGCTGCTATAACGCGACCACTGGCGAAGAAGCATACATCGAAAAATTGCCTCAACCAGCCTCGATCATCGCTTCACTCGTCGCTGCCGATGGAAAAATCTACGCCGCCTCCGAACACGATTCCGTACACGTCCTGTCCGCCGGTCCCGAATTCAAACCCATCGCCAACAACCCAATGGGCGAGCCTTGTTTTGCCACGCCGGCTATTTCCGAGGGGGTCCTTTATTTCAGAACCACCCAGAGTCTCGTCGCGATTCAATAAGAAAGTGATTGGTAGGGCGAGAGCCGGACGCTCCGCCGCATTAGCACAATCTATGTTTCTTGTGCGGCAGAGCGGGACGCTCTCGCCCTACCTTTAGATCTATGAGATCCTCTCTTTGGTACTACAAGCCCCGCGTCTCCTCAATCAGCCGGACGATTGAGGTGAATTGGATTTTGCCCGTTTGAGTTGGCCACCGCTATGTCCAGAAAGCCATCGCCGTCTAAATCGCCAACAGCAAGATTGTAACTAACTTCAGAAGCACCTCCAAAAGGCTCTTCACGAAAGGAAGTTCCGTCACCTAGATTTAGATACACCGCGTTGCGCTCTCCCGTATTCCCCACGATAATATCCGGAAGCCCATCGTTGTTCATATCTCCAATCGTGATGGCGTAGGTCTGCCCATCAGGGTGCCCGAATTCTGCGAACTCTCGAACACCGCCTTCTCCATCTCCCAGGTAGACTGTATTGGATTGGCCAATATTGCCTATGACCCAATCCAGCTTCCCATCGCGATCAAGATCGGCAACAGCGACCGCACGCGATTCGTCGTTTCCGCTACCGAATGGAATACGGCGTTCGAAAAAACCGTTCCCGTCGTTGAGAATGACCACATTTTGCTGGGCATCGCGATTAGCGAGGATCAGATCAGGCTGACCATCTTGATTGAGATCGCCTACCGCTGTGCCTATAGTCGAGTCGGAGCGATTTCCGAATACTCGCGATTCGGCAAACCGAGCCTTACCATCATTGTAGAATATCAAGTTTGGATTGCCGCGCGCATTTGCCAGAATATCGACATCGCCATCCAAATCGATATCGGCAAGCGTCAGGCTGCGAATGCTAGACGGTTTCCCGAATGAGCCCCCATGCCGAAATCGCCCATCCCCCTCGTTGAGAAAAATCGCGTTGGGAGCCGTGTCATTACCGACCGCAATATCGAGGTCGCCGTCGCCATCGAGATCGGCGAGCTCGGTGGCGTACGAAGTGGCATGATCCAACCCGAGGGGCCGCTTCAATTTAAAGCTAGCGCGTCCCTGGTTATAGAAAATATAATTCTGCTGCGGCCAGTGCCGACCATTGGCAACCACGATATCCAAATCATTATCGCCATCCAGATCGCCGATACGCAAAGAAGCCGACAAATTTTTCTCCGTTCCTAAGATAAGCCGGCTACTGCTAGCGAATTTTCTATTTTCCGCGCCCTCGACCATCGTCCAGCATGCGACACAATACACAATTAACGTGAGTGATTTCATATCAAAAGACGGCTTTGGCAAATTTTGAAGGATACCTGCAACCCGTTTTCCCCTTTCTCAGTCGCCTATTCAACATTGAACCGGCAAATAGGATTTGCCATGTTATTCCCAATCGATTTGCCCTCGGAACTTATCATGCCTATCGGCATTTTGCACTGAGCTTTGCACTGGTGACAAGTCTTCTTTCCACTGTATC
>JADHSL010000102.1 GCA_016776925.1 Pirellulales bacterium
TGGGTCATTACCAAGATCAAATCGATTGGAAAGCGGATCAGGATCGCCCGCCATAGTGTCCTCATCTGTTGCAAATGCGAACTGCGATTCACCGCTCCGGGAAGCAATTTTCAGAAGTGTCGAGTGTTCTGCCTTTGGTGTTGTTCCGCTTATTGGGCGATATCCATAGTCTATAGCCCAATAGTCGTATGGACCCAATTGAGTTGGGTAATACGGCCCTTGAAATTGCCCCTTTGGGACGATATTCACTGGAACATAGTCCATGACGCTGGTTGTTGCTGACCGTCGGTCTATATTTTTCTTGGAATTAATCTGATTCATAGAAGCTACCGAGCTTCCCTTAAAGTTATGCCGAAGTCCCAATGTGTGCCCAACTTCGTGCATCGCGACGAGCCTTAGACCCTGTTGTATAAGTTTTTTTTGCTCATCGCTAGAAATAATAGCGTCTTGTGTCGCAGCTAATGCCGTTGCACCTAAGGCATTTTGAAAGGCATGCCCACTAAAAAGATTACATTGCCCACAGCCACATGAAGAAGACTGCGAGTGTCCAATCGACGTTCTGTTTTTGCTTTTATACGAAGAAGTTAACCACGCAGTGTTTTCCGGCATATAGTTTTCAAACTCATTACGCCAATGTTTTACAAAGTCGGCATCGAAAATAATATCCGCGTCCAGGATTTGACCTGTTCGTGGATTCACTCTACTTGGCCCCATTGCAAACCCCCGTCCGGATGTAATCCAGCGGAACGTGTTGTAGTTGATATCTTCAGGATCCCAGTCTGTTTTTTCTGGCTGTTGCCTCACTTCTATTGCGGTGTCAAACCCCGCCTTTCGATAGGCATTATTCCAGGCAGAAATACCCTCTCTGATTGCTTGCCGGTATTCATACGGGACTGTTTTCTCAATCCAAAACACAATTGGTTTTTTTGGTGGTGAAATCTCGGCCTTCGGATCAGCTTTCTCAAGATGCCACCTGTTGATATACCGCACAAAACGTTCATCACCATTATGTTCTGAGAAGTTTTTCAATGCAGTAATAAAATAACCGACACGTGAATCAGCGAGCCTAGGCCTATAATTATTCTGTGGCAGAAGACTTATCGAATAGTGAACATGGAGTGTCGCGGCCCGCGAATCAGGAACCGTATCAAGTTCACTCTTCCCACTTGATGAATAGGTGGCGGCGACTCGTAGCTCAACATTATCGTCGAACCCTTTTGCGCTCTCCCAGGTCGTCCTATCTTTGGCTAAGGAAAAACCCGAAAGCTGTTTCGATATTTTAGGAAGATCTGTGAAAAATATTTTTTCCGGGTCGAAGAGAAGCCCCCCAGATGGCGTCTTCGCAAGAATTGGGACGCTAAATAAAATGCTATCAGTGAAGGCGTTTGCGACGGCGTCCGCTTCAGGGCTGCCGCTTTTCGCAAAGAACCGAACATTCTTACGGACAATCTGCAACTTGTCAGCACGCTTCCGGAATGTCCATACCCAATCATCACCGTCGCCCCAACTCATTCCACCGAGCAACGAACGAGATCCAATACCCTGTGCGATTGATATCGTTACAAAAAATTCTTTTCCAAGAAATTTATTTGGCACTTCGACCAACAGTTTTTCCTCACTCTTATAGAGCGGCAGAAGCCCTTCGATTCGTTGAAAATCCTTCACCACTTTCTCGAATGAATTCTGTGCGCCTGATGCCGTCGAGCCTTTGGAGGAAGAAGCTGACTCGTTTTTGGTCGTGGACGATGCAACGTTTTCCTTGCTCTCCTGTCCCTCGGTGTTCCCTTTTGTCTCTTCAGCGATCAGGTCTCTTCCTCCAAACAAACAACCCAGCACAACCAGAACCACCCCGATATACCGTCCAGCACACTGTAGGTTTTTCTCACCATAAGTCCGTCTCATAGAAATTACATAGCCTCTCAGAACGTGATGCACGACATGCCTCCACCGCCACTAAAGGCTAGCATCGCGATCGGTCTGACACCAATCGAACCTAAAAAGTTTTTCTACAAATAAATGATACTTAAACCCCGAACTGTAGCTGCAAAAGCTGCTTCTTCACGCCCGTAACGGCAACCGCATCAGCCTCGATCTCGCGCGACGAGCAGACAAAAACCGGTGCGTCTGTCTCCTCACGGCCAGGATCTGCCAAGCGTCCATGACTACCTCTCACGACAGAGGCATCCAGCCCTATGACATCCATCAGATACCTGAACCCAAACTTTTTTTGCATGAGCCTCTTGGCAATATGCGCCTTTGGGAAACGCATCCCTGAATCAAGAAATAACTCAACTGGGTCGTAGCCCGGCTTTCGGTGGATGTCGACGGTTCTCGCATAGTCTGGTGCACGTGAATCATCCATCCAGAAATAGTACGTGAACCAACACCCTGGTTCGGACAGCACAACAAGATCTCCGGATCGTTTGTGATCGATACCAATCGCTGTCTGTTTTTCCCTATTGAAAACTCTGTCTATTCCACTGACCTCTTCAAGAATAGCTTCGACGCGATCGACATCGTGCTGTTGCCGTACATAGACATGTGCGACTTGATGATCGGCCACAGCGAACGCTCGCGATGCACCACCATCGAGTGTTTCCCAGCCAGTAGATTCCTGTCGCACCTTCAAAAAACCATGGTGTCGAAGTACCCGGTTGATATGAACAGGAGTTTCCACGGGCGTTATCGCGTATTCAGACAACACAACAACATCCGCTCCCTGCTGCTTCGCTAAAGCAATCACTTTCCCCGCCTCCGCGTCCACAGCAGCTATATCTTCGGAAATCTTCGGATCAGACGGGCCCAACCGCTGCAGGTTGTAGTCAAGATGTGGCAAGTAGACGAGGGTGAGAGAGGGGCGATGCTCCTTAATGACAGCAGTTGAGGCGTCAGCAATCCATGCTGTGCTCGTTATATCAGCTCCAGGCCCCCAGAACTTTAGTAACGGGAAACAGCCGAGGCGTCTTTGTAAACTATCTTTGAGCGTTGGTGGCTGACTATATGTATCAAAAATTTTCCTGCCATCTGCGGGGTACGTCGGCCGTGGTGTTACTGAATAGTCAACATCTGCATACATGTTGTACCACCAGAACATCTTGGCAGTGGTGTATGCCGGGTCGATTCGTCGAGCAGCATCATACAGCCGCTCGCCATGCACAAGGCGATTGGATTGTCTCCAGAAAAATACTTCCGCCAGTTCACGGTCATACCACCCGTTCCCCACAATGCCATGCTCCCGCGGAAGTGACCCGGTCAGAAGGCTCGTCTGAACGGAGCAAGTCACCGCAGGAAATACGGTTTGTAACGGCCGTGCAAAACCTTCTGCCGCCAGAGCTGAAATATGTGGTGTGTCGCGGCCCAACATACCATGGGTCAGCCCGACAACATTGATAACTACCAGAGGCTTCGTTGTATTCATCACAAACAGGATACCAACACGGACTCCGAACCGTGAAGCACCCAGACAACTTTGCTACTCTGGAGAGAAATCGCTGGGGTAGATCTCTTTGGAAGGGCAACGATGCACCAACCTAGGTCCACGACAGTTCAGTTCTCTGTCGATGAAATAAAACATATAGCCTGTCAGTTTCTCGACGTGCCGCAGCCATCAGTGCTAACGGTCACACCGACTGAAGATGGGCTGAGTGGCTCCACAACCTGCATTCTCACGCATTGCGACACGGGACGCAGACATGTTTTGAAACAACTTCCCCTTCATCTTTCAATTGACCACATTCGATGGACACAGAGCTTAGCCGCCTTCACTCGCGGCCAGGGATACACGCTGCTACCAGTCGCTATCAACCGCTGTGACTCAAGCCAAGGTTCTGCAGGTGCCGCCCCAAAGATCGCCATTCATGCAGACGGGACACTGTGGCAGTGTCTTGAGTACATCGATGGGAATCCGTGTAGAACTCCACACACCCGCCAGACAGTCATGGCCGTTAGAGCCCTAGCCAATTTTCATAAAGTTACGAGTGCGTTTCAAATGCCTCGACCGAAGGCTCTCTGTGGATGGCATCGCCGAGTGCACCAGCTTCGCTCAATACTTTTATCACAGCAGTTTTCTCAAGCAGAAGATAACACTGACGCTTTCAGGCCCACTCAGCTGCACGCATTACACCAACGATTTATTCAACTTATTCGTACGCCAAAAACTATTCGGATTATTGAGAACGCACTGAACCGTAATTTGTCTGCCGTCCACCAGCCAGTTTTGAAGGACTGCTGGTGGAACCATGTTCTTTTCTCAGATTCACACGATCGGCTGACCGGCATAATCGATATTGATGCGGCCGGCTGGGATGACCCGGCGGTTGATATGTCCCGTCTCCTTGGCTCCTGGCAGCTTGAAAATCTCCAGTGGGAAGGAAAACTCGTTGACAACTGGCCAGAGGCGTTCCAGCAGTACGGAGCGATCGCTGCTTCTGGAGTTGATTTCCCTTCACGGGTACAGCATCTCCACGACACGGGCATACTCTGTGGACTCGACCGTTGGTTCGCTTGGATTTTTACAGAAAAAAGACAATTTCCTAACATGGAACTGGTTCTCCGCCGAATAACCCACCTGCTCCACGCCGCCCCGGCTGCAATCCAGCGTCTTGAATAATACCAACCACCTGCCAATAGAAATTGACGTGGTTGATTTCGCACCGATAGACTCGCGATTCTAAGAAATAGCCTATCCATTGCGTAACCACACCAAGTATAAATACGTTTGAAATATCAATCGTTTTCTCTTCGTCACGAGGAGCCGTCGCCCCGTATGACGTATCTGTTATCGACCAGTCAGTACCGCTGGTTTCTATCACTCACGAGAAGTGTCGTGTCTTTATCCTCCGCGCTATTCAACCTACGGCATCTTGTTCCAGTCGCGTTGTGCTTGGCGATAGCTTTTCATCTATCTACCGTTCGGGCTGATCCTGGCGACTTCGCGACAAATCCATTCTCGGCAAACTCGCTGCTCGGGCCAGGCGACACAACCTCAGACCCGGTTACCATTTCTGCACGAGTCCAAACACAGGCAGGGACAAAGGTTCTTATTGTCATTGCTGAACTCGGACCTGGATGGCATCTTTATTCTCTCGATCAAAAACCGGGAGGCCCAAGACCAACAAAAATATCTCTTGATCCGACATCGGCGTTTGTCCCTTCTTCTTCCTTTACTGCGAAGCCACCGCCAACAAAGAAAACCATCGAAGGGGTACCCGGGTGGGAAGGTTTGGTTGTTGAGGAACATACCGGAAGAGTCACCTGGACCGCACCGCTTGAAAAGAACGATCAGGTAGAAGGCACAGCAGTCAGTGGAAATGTGAGCCTCCAGTTATGTGAGGACAACGCCTGCACCCCACCACAGACAATTGCATTTACAGCGAATCTACACGGAACGACACCAGCAATCACGACAACGGCAATCCAGCATCTTCCCGAGCGTGGTCATCTTGCAATTAAGGGTTCTGTAGGCACGCTTACAAAAGACACTGCAGGCTGTCACTTCTGGCCGATCAGTGTTGAACTCATGCCGGAGACCGGCTGGCATCTCTATGCGCCCAAGAGTGCTGCAACGACCGAGGTTGGCCAGGGGAAACCATCCATAGTCTCCCTTGTGCCACATGGTCAAATTACGGTCTGCAGCATTCTCGCTGATGAAGCACACCTCGTCGAGGAACCAGAACTTCGCGAGGCTGGAGCTGTAGAAGGACCAGTAGTTTTCACGGTACAAGTTGAGCCTCCAGAAGAACACTCGAACAACGTTTCGCCTGAGGATCGTCAACTCGATGTTATTATTGGCTATCAAACCTGTAGTGACATCACATGCGACCCTCCGTGGGCGAGCCGCCTACGAATCAGTCTTCCGGAAGACGAGACAGGCACACCCACCCTTGCCTTCTCGGACAGCCGTTATGGTGAAGCATCACAGAAGCCCGCTCTTGTCACACTTCCCTCCACGGCAAAACCGCCATCGGCGGCTACGGATCCAGTTAACCGAACTTCTGAGTCAAAGCAGACCCTCTCTCTCCCGCTTGCCTTGCTTGCAGGCGTCCTGGGGGGTCTTATTCTTAACCTCATGCCGTGCGTGCTTCCTGTCCTCGGGCTGAAACTCATGTCATTTGCGCAACAGTCTGGGCGAGCGCGGCAAGAAATTTTTCAGCTCAACCTCTGGTATTGCGCGGGCCTATACGCGGTCTTCTTTGTGCTGGCAACAGCGAGTGTGGCCGCAAACCTCGGGCTAGCCGGGAACAATCTTGCGTGGGGTGAGCAATTCACTTCCTCCGGCTTCAATATTACGATGTCGGCACTTGTCTTTAGTTTCGCTTTGTCATTTCTTGGAGTCTGGGAATTACCCATTCCTGGATTCATCGGTTCAACAGCAGGCAAGGTTCAAACACAAGAAGGCGCAACTGGGTCATTTCTCAAAGGCGTACTGAGTACTATCCTTGCCACTCCCTGTAGTGGCCCATTCCTTGGACCAGTTTTCGGATTCACACTCACGCAGTCAACTGCCGTCACCTATGCGGTCTTTGCATCCATCGCAACAGGCATGGCGCTGCCGTACCTCATTGTGGGCATTTTCCCATCATTGGTACGGTTCGTTCCAAAACCCGGACCATGGATGGAAACGCTCAAAGAGGTTCTTGGGTTTGTCATGCTTGGGACCGTCGTCTTCCTCTTTACATTTCTGGATCGCGACTATTTTGTTCCTACCTTCGCACTCCTTGTCGCTATTTGGGCTGGTTGTTGGTGGGTTGGTCGCACCCAGAAGAAACGAGGCATGGCGGGTATTTGGCAGTGGGCACAGGCAGCCTTGATCGCGGGCTCAATCGGAACGGCAGCATTTTCATTTCTCGGCCCGGGCGACTCTCTAATCGAGTGGGAGCCCTTCTCGGAACGCCGACTGGCCCAACTGCGCGAACAGGGCGAAACCGTTATGGTTGACTTCTCAGCAGACTGGTGTCTCACCTGCAAATACAATCTCAATTTCGCTATTGAAACACCGAAGGTGAAGGAAGCTCTGAAAAAGCGAAATATTATTCCAATGCTTGCTGACTGGACCGATGGATCTCCCGAGATCAAAGCAATGCTGGAAAGCCTCAACAGCAAATCGATACCGGTGCTTGCCTTCTTTCCACCAATCACAAAACCCTCGCAGAAATCACCACCGATTATTTTGCGAGATCTGGTAACTGAAAAGCAGGTCCTCACTGCCATAGACCAAGTGAGCGTTTCTAGGTCCCCTGCTTCGGATCAAGCGACTCGTGCCGTAGCCATCGGCAAAAAGGAACCAAATCGCTAGGTCTCTCGTACCTGCCGCGTACGAAACCCTCTGGTGCTTGAGGGAACGAAAACGGTTTCACCATGCCTCGGATACCGAAACCATATGCTGGACGTTGCAAGCCTGTGGTTTGATATTTTGTTCAATGGTAGACTTTCTTTCGGCGCTACGGGGGTGATGAAATCCTTCTATGCGTTGGTAGCATTTTTTTATCAGGTACGAACACGGGCCAATGACAAATATTAGGAACCCTATCTTACCTGGGTTTAACCCTGATCCATCGATTTGCCGCGTTGATGATGACTTTTACATCGCAACATCAACCTTCGAATGGTTTCCTGGTGTCCAGATTCACCATTCCCGTGATCTCGTTCATTGGAACCTCATCACTCATGCGTTAAATGAAAAACGCTTACTTGACCTCAGCGGTGTGCCAAGCTCGGGTGGCATTTGGGCACCAGCTCTTAGCTTTTGTGATGGTCTTTTTTTTCTTTGCTACACGATCGTGCACCAGCATGAGGCAGCCAGCAAAGACACCCCGAACTTCCTGGTCACATCACCTTCAATTCATGGCCCTTGGTCGGAACCGGCCTCTATCAATTCCTCAGGCTTTGACCCATCACTTTTCCATGACGACGATGGCAAAAAATATTGGCTTAATATGGTCTGGGACCACCGCCCAGACCATCATCCATTTTATGGCATTGTAAAACAGGAGCTTGATCGAAGTTCTTTTGAACTTATTGGTACACCAAAGCTTATATTTAAAGGGACTGAAATTGGGCTTACGGAAGGTCCCCATATTTACAAAAAGGATTCCCTCTATTATCTGCTCACGGCCGAGGGTGGCACCGAGTACAACCATGCAGTCACACTTGCCCGCTCTGAAAGCATTGATGGCCCTTACGAGGTACATCCCCATAACCCTGTACTAACATCAAAAGGTGACACCACCCTTGCTCTCCAGAAGGCAGGGCACGCAAGCCTTGTGCAGACTCAAGGAGACCAGTGGTACATGCCACACCTGTGTGGACGGCCTCTGCCAGGCACAAAACGGTGTAACCTTGGACGAGAGACTGCTATTCAGAAGATGGAATGGCGAGATGACGGGTGGCTTTATGTGGCGGGTGGGGGAAACAATCCAAAAGAGACCGTTGACGCTCCGGATTTACCATTGCATCCCTGGCCTGAACTGGAGCCGAGGGTTCCATTCACGTCACCTCATTTCGCAACACCCCGTGGTCCCGCCAGTACTATCGAGCCAACCGATACCATCTTAAGGCTATATGGCTCAGAATCTCTTGAATCCTGTTTTCCTAAATCGCTACTGGCCCGGCGTCTGACGAGTCACAACCTAACTGCAACGACACACCTGTCGTTTTCGCCGACCTCGTTCCAGCAGATGGCCGGTCTCACTGCATACTACAACAACAGACTCTTTCACCACCTCTATCTTTCGCATGACGAAGTGGCTGGCTATTGCCTTCATATTCACAGCTGTGACGATGGAGCATCCAGCTTCCCGCTCAGAACCAAACCACTTCCGGTGGAGTGTACTGACATTTTCCTTCGTGCCACATTTGAAGGGAGCAGTCTGCAATTTTCATGGTCACCAACTGGTGAAACTTTTTCAAACATTGGACCAGTACTTGATGCGTCAACCTTGTCTGATGACTATGGATCACACCTGGACTTCACTGGCACCTTCGTTGGCATGACATGCGTTGACCTCACGGGCATGAAAGCTC
>JADHSL010000103.1 GCA_016776925.1 Pirellulales bacterium
GTCAGAGTTGAGGGGACGTGCAGCGATCTGGTTCGAAGAAAGAGCGTTCTGCAGAAGAGGCGTGAGATCAGCTACCATGGTGAGACCGCTTCGACGAATGATTTCGTTGTCATCTGTATCAACGATAAGAATTGTCGGAAATTGTGTAACGTTGTATTGCCGGCATGTTTCGGCATGCCTGTCAGCGTCAACCTGAACACATATAAAGCTATCAGTGAGAGCTACGATCGATGGGTCGCTAAGTGTTTGGTGAGTAAGAGCTATTGACCAGCGGCACCACGCTGCCCTGAATACAATGAGTAATGGTTTGTTTGCAAAGTCGGCTAAACGCAGGCCGATATCGCAGTTTTCAATAAAAGAAATGCTTGCTGACTCATAGCCGCCAGGTTGCGTGTCATTCTGGTCAATACGGTTTGTCACCGGTTCTGGCCAGCGGTTCTGCGTGGATTGTGTCGTATGGACGACTTCATCGCGAACGTCACAGCCGACGAATAGAGATGCGAAAATGGCCAGTCGGAGAAGGCGACGGTGATAAAACAAGGCCATAGGGTCAGTCCAGAACGGGGGCGATGCTGCCTCGTTGAAGCAAGAAATGCGGGTTTTATGACACGGATCTCTTTGTTCCTTCGGCAGAGCATCAACGATCTGTTTGTTGTCCTTAACCTGGAACGGACGACCGCCCCAAACCCTCCTTTTTGCCAGGATTCCATAAGGCTCTTGGTTGCTTCCGCAGACTGAGCGACGTTGTGCCTACGCACGGAAACCTTCTAAGGTCTATGTGGTTTAAGAGTTGGTATCTCCGTGTTTCTGGTTGATTCAAAGCCAACTTTCGCAGCGTTGTTGAGGCAATCGTGTCAACGGATCACAAAAAGAAATGGTTCGTGCCAGTTATGCTGGTTGTAGCGACATCTTCAGTCGGCTGCCGGCTTGTGCCTCGGAATGGTCCTGCTCCAGAGCAGGTTGCCGAAGCAAGGCGTCTCAGTAATCTTGGGCTTTCGGCAAGTGATGCGGGTGATCTTTTGAGAGCAGAAGGGCTCCTCGAACAAGCTGTTGATCACTGTCCAACGGATGTTGATTCTCGGAAGCATTACGCCGGTGTTCTCTGGGACCGTGGTGAGAAAATGGAAGCTGTTCACCAAATCGGAAAGGCACTTTCACTCTCACCTGGAGATATCGATTTATGTCTCGATGGTGGAAAGATGTATCTCCAGCTTGGTCTTCTTGATGATGCAGAACGATTAGCAAATGAAGCCGTGGCTTCGGCTCCACGATCTTCTGAAGCATGGCAGCTTCAGGGGCAGGTGAATCTGGCTCGTGGCAAACCAATTGATGCCCTTGCCAACTTTCAGCATTCTCTGGCCTTTCAGCCAGACAATCGAGATGTTCTTCGTGAAACCGCCGAGGTTTATCGCCAGCTTGATCGTCCCAAGCGGGCGCTGGCAACGCTTGCAATTCTTGAGGAGACATATGGCCCAAATCAGGTGCCGGCAGACGTGCTTGCACTCGAAGGACTGGCACAAGAATCACTTGGACGTCCGGTCGACGCTGTTGAAAGTTATCGGGCAGCACTATCCAAAGGTGATGCCCCGCCAGAGACTCGGGATCGACTGGCCGCTCTGGAATTAGAAGAGCCAGCGACGACGCTTCGGTAATGATCCGGCCAAGGCAAGAAGATTGTCTGTTGCCCTGGAGAGGCTTTAGGCGTCGCTAGTTGAGCTTCGGCCCGTAAGAAGATCGAACGCACCAATAGCTGGGACCAGAAGTGCTACCGTTGTGAATCCATACGCAACAGCCACAACGAGGAGAACCTGGAGTGTATTGCCTTGGAGGAAACCTGTGATGCCGACAAAAGTCAGTGCTGGCAGAATGGCGGATGCCCAGCCAATTGCAGGTGAAGGATTGCGAGCTGACAGGGCTGCATACAATCCAACCCCACCACCAACTATGACAGCCAGAAATGGAGCCAGTTGCAATTCAAAGCTTGATCCAAATGCAACCATGATTCGCATCGCAGTGGCGACTCCGATGAAGAGAAAAGCAACGGTTCCCAGCCCCACTGCAATCGCGCGTCGAGACGAAGGGTAGGAGAGACCAATATGGATTCCTAAAACGGCGGCAAAAAATAAAAGGATCGCGGTGCCAAGCACGAGGTAGCAACCGTTTTCAACCGAGGCGATTCCGCTTGCAATAAGGGCAATGCATAGCAAAAGAGGAAGGACGACAACCTCACGTGCAACCGCAAGTGCCCCAAACAGTTTTCCCCAGATGAATTCTTTGGGTTCCAGATCACTTACGAGCAAAAGGTCGAGAGAGCCACGGTCTCGTTCGGTTGTAATGCTGGTTACAGCAAGTGCCGTTACGGCGAGAAGGCTGGCCAGTGCCATTGGAATGACAGCAACAGCAACAGCAAAACGATCTGGGCTTTCGGCGCGAGCCTCAGACATGATGCCAGCTACTGCTGCGGCAAACAGAAGCATCCAGGCGAGTCGTACAATAACAATCGTGCGGCCGTATGCATTCGTGCAGATTTCTCGCCAGAGAATGGGGTTTCTCCAGATGTTTCGCGCGGGACGACGCTTCGTTGAACCGCTGGTTCCTCGAGCCTGAGCAGCTCGGCGGGCATCTCGGGCCATGTTCCAGCTTCTCACCTTTCGAATTGCTACGAGGTTGGTCCCCACAATAATGAGTGCACAGAGACCGAGGAATGAGCCAAGATTTCCACCAACAGGAGAGAGTGCGGCAAACATCGCCCGTGCTGGTGAGATTTGTTCTCCAACGAGCGGTCCAAACCACGTAGCAACTGCCTCACCAGTAACGATCCATGCGACCAAAGCGAATGCGGTTATCGCTACTGCTTGAAACGTTGTGTCTTTCCAGAATGCCACGGTTGTTGCGATGCTCGCTGCAGAAAGGGCAGCAGCAGCCGTGACGATAAAAAGCCTTCCAAGTTGAATGCCTGTAACACCACCAAAAAGTGCAGCAATTCCGAAGACAGGAATTGCCGAGAGGAGCATCAACATGACACGCAGGAGGCTCGCAGCAAGTTTTCCGAGTACAAGTTCTCTTTCACTGAGGCGGCTGAGGAGCAAAAGTTCAAGCGTACGACGGTCTTTCTCAACACTGACCGCGACAGCCGCTGTCATCGCAGCAGCCAGAACAGCGAGAGTGAGCTGTAATGGGGCAAGTGTTCTGAGGAGCGTCGCTCCAAATCTGGCCGTGTCCCCAGCTGAGGTGATGGCTTGCGTGCCCGTCAGAACAAGCCAGCATGTTGCAATGATCGCCAGAAGGCTACCGGCATAAATTGCACGACCAATAAAGAGCCCTTTTGACTTCGGCGCAAACCGCACCTCTCGCTCAAAAACGGCCCCGAGCAGCATTGGTGCGATTCCTTTGTTTGAGTCAACCGGACTCTCAAGAATCTATCAGATGATGCCTTAACAGGAAATTTGGAATCGTTCCTACTGGGTTCTTATCACTATCTGTGACGCAGAGAAAGGAAGTCTCACGGTGAATTACTCCTTTACCGCCGTCTCCATCGAATGCGGCGGGTCTGCGTTGGAGGAGGCGGTTGAATTGCTTCAGGTGCCGGGGCAGATCTCACCCCACTATCAAAATTCGGTGGTGTTCCTGTCGTGGGCATTGTCCGAATGGTGATGCGACCGTTTCCAATAGGCATACCCGTTTGTGGAGGAGTTTGATAGGCCGCCTGTCGGCGGGCTCGCAGCCGGTCACTCCGAAGGGGAATGCCTGGATAGGCTTCAATTGGTGTTTCAAGGCTCGGCAGCGGCACCCGACTTCCATCACCAAAAAAAGTAAACATCTCAATGGCATTTGCAGCACGAGGACATGTAGCACTTGCAATGACGATCAATGCTAGAATCATCAGGCATTTCAAGGGAGTCATAGCGTGCGGGCTCGAAAAAAGGAAACAAACGTCGCGAGAAGATGTGGAGCGTCGCATGCATTGTCTCGTAGGGTGGTAGGGCGTTCATAAAATCGACACTCTATTATGACTTCGTACTACCTCCATGTCTTCAAAAAGCTATTAAAATACATGCGGTAAAATCAGGACAATCGGCTCGACCAGAAAGGTCAACCACAGCGATTCATGCTTATCGAACTCTTTGCTTCATTTGTACAAATTGATCCATTTCTTGATTACGGGCAGGTTCATGCCGTGGGAACGAGTGGAGTGGCGATCCTCTTTGCCATTCTTTCATTGTGTGGTGCGTGGTCAGTGCGAGGGTCAACGGCTGTTCCAGCTGCTTTATGGAGTGCTGCTGCTTCGGCTATTTTTGCAATGACAACGCTGCAGCAAGTGACACAAGATCTTGATGTCGCGACATTGGGGATTCACCGAGTTGTTGTTGCCGCCTTGTCGGTTTGTCCGGTGATGTCTCTTCTGGGGGCGAAACGGCCACAGCACGGAGTCTGGCAGTTTATTGTTGGAGCACTTGCGGCGGTGCTTGCACTGCCAGCGGCATCAGCAGTTCTTATTCGCCCTGGGAGCCTTCCTGACCTTCATATTTTAGGGCGATTTTTCTTACCCATTTTGGTTCTAGTTGGGTGGATGAACTTTGTAGGGACTCGTCGGGCGGTCGCCGCTACGCTAATTGCTTTGGGGCACGTTGGGCTCATTTGGCCGCTCTTGCCAGGAATACAGTTAGAGTCCGCCTTGCCGCAGGCAACTCGCGACCTAGTGGCAATTTCTTGTATGACTGCTGGAGGTTTTCTTGCGATGGCTCAAGCTGCTTCGGCCCGTTCGAGATGGCGGTTGGTGCTGGCCGACCGTGTTCAGTTACCGCCAGGGGATGCAGAGTTTGTATGCCGTGTGAACGCGTGTTTTCTTGCTCTCCGTGAGACACTTGGGGCAGCCTGGACGCTTCGGCTGGCTGAGCGTTTTGATCTGATAGCCACGCGGCGTGGCTGGCCGGTGCGGCTTACTTTTCAGGGAGTCCAGATACGAGAAGAATCATCAGATTTGAAATGGGAGCCTGATGCCCTTCGAGCGATGGAAGCATTGATGAAGCGATTTGTTTCATCGGCTTGGCTCAAGCGACATGGCTGGGCAGATTTTTCCGTTTGAATAGTGAGAAATACCACAGAAACGCTGGTTCAATCCTCCCGGTAGCCCCCGAATCAGAAGGGGAGTAAACTTTTCTCCGGTCGGGAGCGTACTGAATCATGTCGTTCCGACACAGTATTGTTTCCGCAGAGGTTGCTGACCGCATCCGCACCCCCAGATAACATGGAGTTACGTTAATGGCTGAAGAAAGCAAACAAGCAGCACGTCCTGCACCAGAACCTGTTCCAGTTGATGAGACAAGCATCGCGGCTACGTATGCCAATTTCTGCCGTGTCACGGGCACACCGGAAGAACTAATCGTTGACTTTGGTCTGAATAAACAGGTCGTGGGGAATGCCCCAGATACGATCCAGTTAAACCAGAGGATTATCGTCAACTTTTTTACTGCGAAGCGACTTGCAGCTGCGCTTATGATGGCTGTTCAGCGTCACGAGCAGGCCTTCGGAGTCCTTGAAACTGACGTGCAGAAACGCGTTGTTACACCACCGGTAAAGGCCTAGAGCAGGTCTTGGAAACGGTGAAGTAGTCGACCAACAGGCATCGGTGTTCTTCCCTTTAGTGTAGGACACCGATGTAGTGGTTGCACTGGTCACGAGAAAGTATAAGCCCCATGAGCACTGTCGATCCCCGGTCGGTTGAAGAGGCCCGACAGCAGATTCGTGCGCTCATTAGCGAGATTGAAGAGCTCTCCAAAACGGATGCTGCGGAAGCCGAGTTTTTCAGAGGCCTTCTTGAACGAGTTATTGAGGCCATGGGTGCGGTAGCTGGTCTTGTCTGGCTTACAGGTAAAGAGGGCCGTGTTGAGCCAATTGCACATCTAAAGATGCAAGACACTGGGCTTTCAGACAATGAGGAAGTCCAGTCTGCCCACAGCGGTATGGTGCATGCATTAATGAATTCACCTTCTGGTCTCCTTGTGCCACCGCAGGCCGCGATTACAACTCCAGACGGCAAGCCAAGTGGTTCAAACCCGTCGAGTCTTTTGGTCGTTGGTGTGCCGGTTGATCGTGGTGAAGATCGCCAGGGTCTTATTGAAATATTTCATCAACCGAATCAGGCGGACGTTGAACGGGGCTACCTGAAGTTTTTACAGCAGGTTGCAGTTGTTGCGGGTGCGTATCTCGATCGAAAGCAGATTAAAACTCTCGACACACAGCAATCCGCACTGGAGCAGGTTGATCGATTTAGTCGTGCGTTGCATGAATCACTTGACCCTGTCGCAACAGCATTTGTGTTGGCAAATGAGGCTCGGCGGATCATCGGTTGTGATCGAGTGAGTGTCCTTGTGAAGAAAGGGCGGAAGTTACGGCTGGAAGCGGTCAGCGGACAAGAGTCGATCGAACGCCGTGCCTCTGCTGTTCGAGCGATTGAATCACTTGCCCGGGTTGTAGCCAAGGCTCGTGATCCTCTCTGGCATCCTGATGCAGAACGAGAATTACCTCCTCAGATCGAGGAGGAACTCGAAAACTATATTGACGAGTCGCACTCAACGGCCATGGCTATTCTGCCGCTTGAAAAACCCAGGCCGACACCAGTTGTAAAGCCGGGTGGGGTTGATGCCGTTGCAGTTGCTAAAGCGGAGTCACCTCCGAAAGAGGCACCAGACCCAATCGGTGTTCTGGTCGTTGAGTGGTTTTCATCGACAACATTTGAAGGCGGCAAAAGAGCCCGTGTGGAACTGGTTGCTGAGCATGGTCGGGTGGCACTTTCTAATGCGATTGATCACACAACGATGCCACTTCACCGGCTGACCAGTCTTCTCAATAAATCAAAGGTTCTTACAACGGCACGAAATCTTCCGAAAACAGTTCTTGCTGCAGTTGCCTTCATTGCTTTCATTGCTGCTTTGACACTCATTCGAGTGGACCTAAGGCTGGAGGGGAAAGGCACGCTTGAGCCTGTTCATAGGCGAGATGTCTTTGCTGATATTGAGGGTGTTGTTGAGCAGCTTGAACAGAATTTAAAGCATGGCTCAGAAGTGAAAGAAGGAGAGCTTCTTGCGCAGCTTCGAAACACAGACCTTGAAGTAGCAATGACGGATATTCTCGGTAGGAAGGCATCAAGCGAGGAGCAACTTGTTGCGACCCGTCGATCGTTGCTTGAAGACAAAGGGCTTTCCAACGACGAAAAAAATCGAATGGCTGGCCGTGCTGCTCAATTGCGTCGTGAAATTGAAAGCCTTGAACAGCAACAACGGCTGTATGAGCACAAGAAAACAGACTTGGAAGTCCGCAGTCCCATTGATGGCGTGATTGTGACCTGGCAGGTCAGGGACCGACTGCTCTTCCGCCCGGTTGAACGAGGTCAGGTGCTCATGAGTATCGCCGACAAGACCGGCGAATGGGAACTTGAGATTCACATGGCTGATGACAGGCTTGGGCATATCAATAAGGCTCTCTCGAGAGCAGAAAAAGAAGGTCAAAAGCTAGAAGTCGATTACATTCTGGCAACGGATCCAGGCACTCGGCATTATGGCATTGTTGAAGAAATTCATGAGCAGGCTGAGGTTCGGGGAGAGCAGGGCAATACAGTGCTTGTTCGAATTACAATTGATCCTGCAAGGCATGAGAAGGAAGAGTTGGGTGCTGGAGCGACTGTCACAGCAAGGGTGAATTGCGGAACACACGCCTTGGGGTATGTCTGGTTTATGGACGTCATGGCATTCTTTCAGACACAGATCTTTTTCAGGCTCTGGTAAGAGTAAGGACACAGTACATCAGGTGAACATTATGAAAGTTGTTTCAGGAATTGTGTGCGGTGTTGTCTTGTTGGGAGCAGGTTCTCTTTCGGCAGCGACGCCAGAAGAGCCGGTACTTCGACGCTGTTTGATCTCAGTTGTTGAAGAAGCTCGAGTGCCTGCACGTGAAGCCGGAGTCTTGGTTGAGTTGTCAGTCAAAGAAGGAGACACGGTTCGTCGAGGTGGTGCCATTGCTCGAATTGATGATTCCCAGCCTCGCTTTGAGAAACAAAAGGCATCTGCTGAGCACGATCAGGCGATTGCCAAAGCAAAAAGCGACGTTGATGTACGGTATTCAGTTGCCGCTGAAAAAGTTGCGGAAGCAGAGGTTGAAAAAGCGGTTGCATCAAATCGAAGAATCCCAGGTAGTGTGACGCAGGTAGAGCTAGCAAGGCTTCAGCTGAATCAGAAGAAGAGTGAGCTTCAGATTGAACAAGCACAGCTTGAAAGGCAGCTTTCATCGCTTGATGCACAGTCGAAAGAGGTGGAAGTTCTCGCGGCTGAAAACCGTATTGGTCGACGGCAGATCGCGTCACCAATTGATGGCATGATCGTTCAGGTCTATCCGCATCTTGGTGAATGGATGCAGCCTGGAGATCCGTTGGCGAGAGTTGTTCGGACTGACAAGCTGCGGGTTGAGGGGTACGTAGATTCATCTAAGTATGAGCCAAGTATGGTGCACAACCGCCCGGTAACAGTCTCAGTGATGTTTGCAGACGAGCGTGAAGAATCATTTAAAGGTAGGATTGTCTTTGTGAGTCCACTTGTTGAGCCTGGTGGTGACTTTCGCGTCTGGGCTGAGGTTGAAAATCGGCAGGCAAAAGATTCTGTGGAGTGGCTGCTGCGTGCTGGCCAAACAGCGACAATGACGATTCATTCCACGCAGGCTCCATTGCCGCCCGTCCATCGAACCGTGACAACAGCAGATGCCGAATGAGGTGAACCATGGCGATGGCTGAAGCCTTCCGCTCGAGTACGTCGCGCCCTGTGGGTCTGCGGTACCGTGGTGACTTGGTAACCAATCGTCAGGTGTATCAGGGGCAGGCATGGTATGTGGTCAAAGACCCAATAGGCTTGTCGTATTATCGGTTTCGTCCCGAAGAATATGCCCTCCTTGAAATGCTCGATGGCGAGGCAAGTCTCGAAGACCTCAAAGATAATTTCGAAGCCCGGTTCC
>JADHSL010000104.1 GCA_016776925.1 Pirellulales bacterium
AATCCAAAGGTTGAGAACCCCATTGATTCAAGTGCAACGTTTGCAGCAAGAATCATCAGATCAGCCCATGAAATATTTCTTCCGTATTTTTGTTTGATGGGCCACAGCAATCGACGAGCTTTATCAAGATTTGTATTGTCTGGCCAACTATTCAGTGGGGCAAACCGTTGCGTACCAGCACCAGCACCACCACGTCCATCAGCTGTTCGGTAGGTTCCCGCACTATGCCATGCCATACGTATAAACAGTGGTCCATAGTGACCATAGTCAGCTGGCCACCATTCTTGCGAAGTCGTCATGGCGGCTTGCAGATCAGTCTTCATTGCTTGAAAATCAAGACTTTTAAATGCTTCTGCATAATCGAACTCGTGTCCGATTGGTGGAGGTGCTCCAGCATGTGCTTTCAGTATTCGTAGATTTAGTTGGTCTGGCCACCAGTCGGCATTCGATAGCGAACCTGCCGCAGTATGCCGAGCTTTGGAAGGAGCAACTGGTCCAATGACTGGGCAGCGTGCAGGCATGTTCATCCTCTTTTTGTCTGGTCTTTCAGAACTTTCGGGTCTCTCGAGCGTTCAATATAACACTCTCAATACGACTGGTATGGCATATGTGCGTGAACCTGTATCGTTTCAGATCAATATGCAGCAAAAAGATAATGTGTCTGGTAAAATCGATGGAATCGTGCCAAGGTCATGTGCTCTATCGGATCTCGAAAAGAGCTCAGTCGTATGTGTTTCAGGCTTGTGCTACCAACGCGTGCTGGATACTCAGAAAATCTTCAACGAACCCATTTGAAATATGAAGAAAACAAAAAAAGTAGAAGCGAAGACGAAGGGCACGAGTCGTTTGCGATGGATTGTCGGAGGAATGGCATGCGTCGTTGCTGTCGTGACCCTGAGTTGGTCACTGGGCATGTTTGGCACTGCCGAAGATCCTCGTGTCACTGAAATAAAAAATCTACAGCAAGATTTGGCAAAGAAATTCAAGCCAACGCAAGGGCCCGCGAGTGCCTCGGATGCAGTTGAGCGTGTTACAGCAATCACAACAGTGATGACAAAGGTTGCTGCGTTACCAGAGGATCTGAGATCAGAAGCGATGCAGCCCGGCAAGAAAATGATGATGGAATCAATGGAGGCAACAGTTAATAACTACTTTGAATTGCCTCAATCTGAAAGAGAGGCCTATCTCGATAATCAAATCCGTCAAATGGAGTTTATGCGACAGGCATTTGAGGCGGGCAAGAGCGTGATGGGTGCCATAGGTTGGTCGAAGAAAAAGCCCGATGCAGACTCTTCAAAAACTTCTACTGCTACAAAAAATAATGGTGAGAA
Source organism: Pirellulales bacterium (assembly GCA_016776925.1). GTDB lineage: Bacteria > Planctomycetota > Planctomycetia > Pirellulales > UBA1268 > UBA1268. The sequence continues at coordinate 1,332 of JADHSL010000104.1, forward strand.
AGAAGGGCCTCCGTGGATGAAAAATCGTTCAGAGGATGAGCGGAATGCCTGGCGAAAGAAAATGATTGATCGAACAACGCCTGAACAGCGAGCCAAATTCGGTGAATATTTTTCAGCAATGAAAAGGAGAAGAGAAGAGCTTGGCCTTCCTTCTTGGGGTCCAAAGTAGTCCCGTTCAAATACCTAAGTAGAAGTTTTTCTACGCTGAGCTATCGAATCCAGTCCATTCGAGATTCGATCCGAGTTTTATCAATCGAGGCATTTATTTCATGTCATAAAGTCGTGCCAGCGTAGGTTCCATAGCCTCAGCCCAGATGGCATAGCCTTTCTCTTTTGGGTGAAGGAGGTCTGGCATGATTTCTTTTGTCAGCACACCGTCTTCGGTCAAAAACTCATTATTAATAGTAAGGAAGAAGATTCTTTTTCCATCAGCCATTGTGCTGATAAGAGCATTGGTGTTGTCATTGTTTACTCGCTTCGGATCATCCGTTGTGGCTCCACGAGGAAATATTCCAAGCAATAAAATTTTCGTGTCCGGAGATTTGTTGTGGATCGTGGCAACAATCTTTTTAATTCCAGCAGCGATGGATTCTGGAGGGTGCATGTCATGGCCAGTGTTGTTTGTCCCGATCATGATCACAGCGACACGTGGTTTGTACCCGTCAAACTCTCCGTGATCGAGCCTCCATAAAACATGCTCAGTGCGGTCTCCGCCGAAGCCCAGATTGATAGCTTTTCGGTCGCCGTAGTATTCGTCCCAAGTTGTTTGTCCGTTCCGTTCCCAGCCATGTGTTATCGAGTCACCAAGGAAAACAAGTTCCCAGTCGCCTTGTTGAGCAAGAGCACGTTTTTCTTCATGTCGGTCTTTCCACCACGGCCCTCTTCTCTTGTTATTCTCATCCATGCGGTGAGCAGGAGTGGTCGTTACTCTAATGGCGTCTTCAACAACAGCTTCGTTCGCCAGCAGTGGCACTGTTGAGTAGAGAAAAGCGAGAATTACGAAGAAATGTGAGCGTGTAGAAGTCATTGCATGAAACTCAAAAAGGGAAAGATTTCTTGGAGCAATACGTCCAGTATACATCGGCTTATTAAAGCATATGCGAAAGTGATTGTTCGTTAGACACCGATCCTGTTTTGAGTCTAGATATCGCTTCGTGCAGCAATTGAGGAGGTGCGTACATTGCAAATCTCCGCTGGTATTTATGCCTTCTTTCTCAACATCTGAGATATGTTTTAAGATTCTTGGACAGTGTCACGCGACAACAGTGTCATTTCGATAACGAAATACAGAAAGCAGCAAAGAATACGACGCTTATTATGGATGCCCTCAAGCACGCTTCAAAAACGAAGGACAAAACAGTGGATCCGCTTGTAGTGGCTGCTTTTTATAAGTTCGTACAACTCAATGACCTTGCCTCACTGCAAGACCAGATAGAGTCCTGCTGCCGAGAGAACAATGTTTTTGGCATCGTGTTACTAGCACCAGAAGGCATCAATTCGACGATTGCCGGGCCGCGAGAGGGCGTGGTGAAAGTTCTTGATCGTATCCGCCAGGACTCACGTTTTTCAGATCTTCAGTGGAAGGAGTCGTTCGCCACGAAACAGCCTTTTCGCAAGTTACGTGTCCGGCTGAAGAAGGAAATTGTGACTCTGGGTGTCCCAGGAGTTGACCCGACGGAACTCGTCGGCACCTATGTAAAGCCGGCAGACTGGAATGCACTCATTAGTGAGCCAGACGTGTTCGTTATCGATACGCGCAACAATTATGAAACAGAGATCGGTACCTTTAAGGGTGCAGTAGATCCGGGACTCGACTCGTTTAGTCAATTACCATCGTGGCTCGAGAAAAAGATTGATGCCGGCGAACAGCCACGGGTTGCCATGTTCTGCACTGGCGGCATCAGGTGTGAAAAATCAACAGCATTTCTCAAGCAAGTGGGAGTGAAGGAGGTCTATCACCTTCAAGGAGGCATTCTGAAATACCTTGAAGAAGTGCCTGAAGCTGAAAGTCTTTGGGAGGGAGAATGCTTTGTTTTTGATCAGCGGGTTGCCGTGGGGCATGGTCTTGAGCTGGCAGACTATGAACTCTGTCGTGCGTGTCGCTTTCCGCTGAGCCCATTGGATAAACAGTCAGAATATTTCCAAGAGGGTATCAGCTGCTCGAAGTGCCATGATCAGACATCGATTGAACAGAAAGCAGGGTTTGCGGAGCGACAAAAACAGTTTGAGTTAGCCAAGTCACGTAAAGAAGCCTTCAAGCATGCGAAGTAAAAATTTCTTAGGTAGCTGATGATAGATGTCCGGCTCGCTTAAACATTTCACAAACTTCAATGGACTGATCAAGAAAAGAAGAAATATCTTCAGGAGTAAGTTGCTCACCCAATGAGTAGCACATGATGGTATTGCCGGCCCCATCAGTGCACAGGCCTTTCTGGATTTCGTAATACCGGATTACTTCATGATTGAATAACTTTCGGACAGCGTCCTCATTCTTTCTTGTTCCCTGTAAGAGATAAAATTCTGAAAATAGAGGATGGGAATCAAAGTCAATGTCTTGAGGTATAAATTGCGAGAACGTGGGCATTAGGGCAGAGAAAATTTTCTTTCCAAGCTCAGTTGATGTTTTGTGGGGAGTGAGCGAGAACGATGGCAGGTTGAGTGTATCTGATTTAAGGATAACGACAGTCTGCGTAGATATCTCCCCAGTCGATTTCGTGGAAGACGAGTTGTAGCTGTATCGGAATTCCATGATAGTGACTTCAAAGTCCTGGACATGTCCCTTCATAATGTTCCACACGTCTTGATTTTTCCCACGAGCGAAAAGAGGCAGCCGACTAAACTGTTGAAGAAATGCTTCGTCATCTTCAACGTGCGGCATGTATGAAAAGCCAATGGTCTTTGAGAACTGCTTCATCGCTCGCGCGTGACGTCTCCCGGAAATAATGGCCACAGTAAAGCCAATAAAGATGACGCAGAGGACTCCAAGACCAATAGTGGCTTCCATGGATGTATTCCTCTGGTTGTACGAAACAGATTGGTTTGATGACCTGCAGATCAGATGAATAGAAAGAATCAAGAGATTCTTATTTGTCACCGGAGCCTCTGTACCAACTCAAACTCCGGCTTATCCTCCCAGTTTGATAGACTACATAAACTGTTGGGTATTTGCCGAGACTCCTTGCTTCGGAGTATGGCGATAGAGTTGTTTCTTGGTATTAGGTGAGAATTCACGAAAAATATTTTTTGGGGGATTTCATGTTTATGTCTGCTTGTGTTCTCGCTCGACTCCGTAACCTTTTGTACGCATTACTTTTTGTTTGGCTTTCGTTTCCTTCTACCTTTGGATTTGCAGATTCCCCAGCATCGTGGCGAGGCCAATCTGTTTCTGAATTTACACCTGCTGAAAACGAGGAATTTTCATGGCAGATCGTCAATGATGGTGTGATGGGGGGGCTTTCGAAAGGCAATGTTGAACACACATCCGACAACAGAATGCATTTCTGGGGCACCCTTTCACTTGATAACAACGGTGGATTTTCAACCGTTCGGAGTCGTGGCGTAAATTTTGATCTGAGTAATGACCTTGGCCTACTCTTGCTCGTCAAGGGTGATGGGCGAACGTATGAAGCCCGGCTTGATTCAACAGCTACCTTTCGCGGCAATCCACTTTCATTTCTTGGGAAATTCAAGACAAAAAAAGATCAGTGGATACAGGTCAAGGTTCCTTTTGAAGATTTTATCGCAAGCTGGAGAGGCCGGCAGTTTCCAGACGAAGTGTTGGATACATCGGCTATTCGACGAGTGTCTATTTTGTTGGCAGATAAAAAGCCAGGCTCGTTTGATCTTGAGATTGAGTGGATTCGCACATATGGAAAAGGACAAGGTAGAAAGCAAAAGTCTGTTGAAAATGTTTCCGCTCAGCCAAAGCGTCTGATTGCAACAGTAGTTGCTGATGGAAGATTTACTATTTTTAAACAAGCACTCGATGCAGCAAAGCTCACAGTGTTTTTTCAGTGGGATAATCCGCTCACAATATTTGCACCGACAGATGAGGCATTTTCAAACCTTCCAGAAGGCCTGCTCGAAGAACTGCTCAAACCAGATAACCGTGAGAAGTTAGTCTCTTTACTTGCATACCATGTTGCAGCAGGATCTTTTGATGCAAAGCAAGCTGTTGCAGAAAAGAATATCAATATGGTTCGGGGGGGAAGAATCCACGTAACCAGCCATTCGAAAGAAACCCACGTGAACGATGCGATTGTTCTAGAACCTGATATTCAATGTGTTGATGGAATCATTCATGCAATTGACACAGTTTTGATACCTGAAAACAGTGAATGATGTGTTTGAGTCACATGGTGGTAAAACGGCTGTCAGGTGACTATAGTTGCGAAGCTTTCCTTGAGAGTAGTTACGAAAAAGTATTAAGGTGCTCTAGCACATACGGAGGACAATACATGAATGATCATGAAATATTTGTTGCCTCGTTTGACTATCACTACGCACTTAGAAAACTCAATGAATTGGGTGATAAAGACACGGATCGTGAGGCCGTGCTCATTGACATAAAGTGCAAGGCAGTTGACATTCTTGATAAATATTCAGATTCAATCCGTTACTTCGCCAAGACCCGAAGGCATATTACGGAGTGGTGAATTTACTTCGCTACTGTGGAGGTTGCCTTCTCTAAGTTTTGTTGATTGGGTAGCGTAAACGACGCAACAACTGCGCGGTGGTCAGAAGGATAGGGGACAACAACAATGTCTGCATTCTCTTTGCTTTCCCCTACGATTTTTGTATCGATTACCTCAACGCCTTTGCCTTTGAAATAAACAAAGTCGATGCGATCATGGTGGGTTGTGGGGTCATTCATCTTGTACATGGGCGACCAGGTGAAGCCCGGATTTTTCATCTCGTCAGGATAGACCGTACGCCAGGCATCTTTGAAACCTGCTCTGGTCATCACCAAAGAGGTGGGGTATGCCACCTTGATGGGATGACGATCTGACTCGGCGGCTTTATTGGTCCAGTCAAGGTGTGAAGGTTCATTAAAATCACCGACTACAAAAACAGGAGCCTCCTTATCCGGGAGTGAATCTATCTGCAGAAGAAGCGTTGCGATTTCACTCCCACGCGCCTTTTTTGCCGCGGCAATTGCCTCGGCTTCGGTCTTGATAAAAGGAGTATCCCGGTGCTTGTGCCATTTCGGCCGGATACTCAAAAGCTGGTAGGGTTGATATGGGTTGGATGCAAGGTGGAGGGTGAAGATGTAGGCATGCTGACCCGAAGGCATCTTGATCTTAATCCCTCCGTCGAGGCGATCGGCAATCTCATGACGCGTCATGATGCATTTATGCCTGCGGCCCACATAGAGATTCCAACCCAGCAACGTCGCTAACTTCTCTGCATTATCACCCTTTGGTGAAAGCGTCTCCTGCACGCCGACAACATCTGCCTTTGCCTCCTGAATCGCCTTGGCGGTTTGGGACAAGGGTTGCCTTCTCATCGTGCCACCACGATAGATATTGTAAGACATGACTTTCACGCCGAGCTCATCGGCTTGTGCGTACAGGGGCGTTACAAAAGACAACCCAACGGCGAACAGCATTCCGATAGCAAAAATTGCGAGAAATATTTTCTTCATAACGTGTTTGGTCCGATGATGCCTTTCGGATCTGTTTGTAATTTCATTAGTCACTCCAAAAACTTCCTCCGTTCTATTTATAGATTACGCTTCTTCCACAATAGTTGCCGTAATGAACTTCAAATAGAGATTCAGATATATTCGACCTATAAAAATTCGACCCAAAGATCTGTCAGACAGTCTTCTTTCGATGAGTCCAAAATGGTCACCACTTCCCCACAAGCAAGGATTCACTAAGCCATGCGTTTCCGTCCAGGCCTGCATCTGCACCCTCAAACTATGCAATTAGTTGGAATCAGCAGTTTGGCCGTGCTGTGCTTGTGCCCCAGTTTGTTTTTTTCAGGGGCGTATGCCAATGAATCAACATCGATTCACTCAGACTCTACGACGGATGGTTTCGTACCGCTGAGCCAAGGAGACCACCTGACGAATTGGAAGCACAGTGGCAATTGGAAAATTGAGTCGGGAGTGATTGCCCGGCAAGGGAAAGGCGGCAGTCTGGTCTATATCGGCAAGAAAATCCCTGACGACTTCGAACTTCGATTTGAATGGAAAGTGAATGAGGGCAGCAATAGTGGTGTGTACTATCGACCAACCCAATACGAGTATCAAATTCTCGACAATGAGGACCACCCTGATGGCAGGAATCCTCGCACAAGTGCAGCATCCCTTTACTTTTGTGTCCAACCCTCGAAAGACATGACCAAGCCTGTTGGGCAATGGAATACAGGCCGCATTGTGTGTAAGGGAACCATTATCCAACACTGGCTCAATGGTGAAAAAGTGATTCACGTGGATTACAAAGATCCGAAATGGGCCGCCAATGTCGACATGCTCCGACAGCGAGGCGGAAACCTCGATGCCCGCGGTACCAACCTGAGTCTGCAAGATCATGGCGATCCAGTGTGGTACCAAAACATACGTTTAAAAGAGCTCAAAGAAACAGATGTCGTTGACATGGCTGAAGTCTCACCTGCTGTGATCCCCGCCAGCGTCCTGGAAGCTGAAAAGAAAAAGCTTGCAGGAATTATCAAGCGTCGAGAAGATGCAAAAAAAGTCAGAGACAGAAGAAAAGATGAATAGAGATCGAATGGCAAAGATAATGACAAAAGGCTATTGTCTCTTCCCAATTAGGATAAATACTGATTCTTGCGAGTCACATGTTTTTCATCAACGTGCTGACCGACCGATGCACATGCGGGATTTTAGTTGCAGGGTACGGATGCTGGTCTGGAATACTCGGTCAAATTGCAAGCCGACGCCTCGGTGTGTTTACGCAATCTGAAAACACCTATACTCACTTTCTAATTCATTTTGGGAATCAACACGCTTCTTTCGAACCATTGAGGTGCATGGATCATGGCTGCTTCGACATCAATTCTCGCGGACAAATTACACGAGTACCCACAACAAGATGTCATCGATGGAGCGGGTGACGTAGGAAAAGAGATTCTGGATGACTGCCTGAACAAAAACGACGGAGTGTTACAACTCCTTCATAGGTATGCTGGCCGCACATTTTGTACGCCTGGCAAACGTCTTCGCCTGGATGCCAAATCGTACTACCCAGACTACATGAATGGTACGGGGCTTGATGAAGTCTGGATGTGCTGCACTGTTCCGATTGTCACAGGTGTCATCGATACACGCACCAACAAGGCACCGTTCCGGGAAGGTGAGTCACATGTTTTGACTCCGAACGGGCACGTTATTTCCCTGCAGGACTTGATTGTCGCCGATCCAGAAGCGGTCATGGGTGAGAAGATAACTGCGTTCTCAAAATCATTGTTTGGTAAGCCAACATGGCCGATTGTTTCAAAGAAGTTCGATAACCTTAATCCGATTCCAGATCATCTCCATTGGACGAAGTGGGAAGTCTATGACATCAATTCTTTTGATAATCCTGGAGTCAGTGCCTCGCATTATCACACGACTGCAATGGGTCTGTACTCATTTGTGACTAAGGAGCAGTTCCTTGCCTGCATGAAGCGTTTTGGAAAGAGTGAATATAA
>JADHSL010000105.1 GCA_016776925.1 Pirellulales bacterium
CGTTCTTATACCCGGCCGCGAAGCACGCCGCGTAGCTTTTCTTAGCGAAATAGAACGCGCCATACGCAGCGGTAAAGCGCAAATACACAACTACAAAACCCGGAACGACCCACGCCACGCTACCGCGTCGTATGTATTAGACGAACGGTGGTTTAGAAAGTTTTAAATATGGAATCTGCACGAAATATAAAACAGGTTTTGAACTTAGGCGCCGGAGTTCAGTCTACCGCGCTTTATTTAATGAGCATGGACGGAGAAATTGAGCCGATAGATTGCGCCATTTTTGCGGACGTAGGGGAAGAACCGTCTAGCGTGTACGACCACATTGAATGGATGAAAACTTTAGGCGGCCCGGAAATAATTACAGTAACTTCGGGTCGGTTAGGCGATGCGTTACAAACCGGTACGGATTACAAAGGAAATAAACGTACGGATGGCAGGCATTACGTAAGTATTCCAGCGTTTACCATTGATCCGCAGACCGGCCATAAAGGCATGATACGCAGACAATGCACAGGCGATTTTAAAATAAAACCAGTAGAAAAATATATCCGGCAAACTTTATTTAAAACTTCGGCCGGCCGTCCAATTCCGAAAAATTGCCATGTAATACAATGGATGGGGTTGTCTTACGACGAACCCAAACGGGTTATAAGAGTTAAACAGCGTTTTTTAGCGAAGCCTAAAACGTGGTCGGTTAAATTCCCTCTATTCGATCTGGAAATGACGCGTAGCGATTGCGTGGAATATCTACGCAAACGAGTACCGCACGAAGTACCGCGCAGCGCTTGCGTGTTTTGCCCGTTTAAAAACGATAACGAATGGCAAGACTTAAAGAAAAATGACGCGCAAGGTTGGGCGCGTGCCGTTGAAATAGACAAAATTTGCCGCACTGGTACGGGTTTAGATAGTTGGCGGTTTGTTCATAGATCATGCGAACCATTAGACAAAATTGATTTTAGAAGCGCGGACGAAAAAAGCGGGCAAAAGCACTTGTTTTCGGGCTGGCAAGACGAATGCGAAGGGTATTGTGGCAACTAAGTAGAAGAAAGTTTTAGAAATGGCACGCGCACGAAATATAAAACCGGGATTTTTTAAAAACGAATATTTAGCACAATGCGACCCGCTAGCACGTTTGCTATTTGTGGGCCTTTGGACGTTAAGCGACCGCGAAGGCCGGTTAGAGTGGCGACCGCTACGCGTTAAGGCTGAACTATTTCCGTACGAAAATTGCGACGTAGACAAGCTAGCCAACCAGTTACAAAAGTTTGGTTTTCTGGAAGTGTACGAAGCCGAAGACGGCGTAACGTATTGCGAAATTACCGCCTTTACTAAGCACCAAAACCCCCACCCAAGCGAAAAAAGCCAAGACTACCCGGCCCCAACAATTAAAAATAATTGCAAGCAATTTAAAAACATTTCTAATAATGCTGATTCCCTTATACCTATTACTGAAACCCTATTACCTAGTAACGCGCCCGCTACTAACGTAGCGGCTAGCAAAACTATTAGTATTACTTGGGATTCTGTAGAAGGTTGGCAAGGGATAACAGAAGGCGACCGGGCAACGTGGGCCGAAGCATACCCGGCGGTAATAATCGACCAAGAGTTAGCGAAGGCCGCCGATTGGTTACTAAGTAACCCTAAAAAATCGCGCCGCTACAACTGGCGTAAATTTCTTACTAATTGGTTTCGTTCAAACCAAGACAAAGGCGGCACGCGTAACGGGAAGCAAAACGCCGCACCCGTTCCAAAATCGCGCCGGCGGTACTTTCGGACTGAATACCAAGAAAACCTAACAGACCAAGAATTTAACGAACGCCAAGCAGGGAAGCGGGCGCCCGAAGTTTTGCAGTTAGCAAAAACGCTAACGACCAAAGGCGCCTAAACAATTTAGAAAGGATTCTAAACCATGCGTAATAGTATCGACCGCGTTTTATTGGTAAACGCGTTGGGCATAGCTAGAAAAGTAGTTAGCGGCCGTGGCCCTAGTGAAATTTTAAAAAACGTTTTAATAGCTAACGGAAAAATAGAAGCCCAAGGCGACGGCATACGGGCGAACGTTCCCGTAGACTATGCCGGGCCTAGCGTTTTACTACCGCTAGCGAAACTAGAAACCATAACAGGCGCAACCCGTGGCGCTTTGTCAGTAATGGCCGACGGCAACGCCGTAAAGTTATCTACCGAAGACGGTAGCGCGTGGGAATTGCAAACCGTAGACGTAGCACAATGGCCGGCGCACGAAGTAGCCGCACGGGCCGCCGTGGCAACGATACCGGCCGAACAACTCGGCCGCGCATTACGCACGGTATTAGCGGCCGTGGGGCGTACAGAATCTAACGCAGCGCTAGGCGGCGTACTAATTGAACTAAAAGAAGGGGTAGTAAATTGCGTGGCGACTGATGGCCGACGTATGCATGTTTCTACATTTGAAATAGAACAAGCTACAGACGATTGTGAAATATTGTTACCCGCAAACGCGGCCGCCTTGGTAATGGGCATAGCTAATAAAGCCGGCGACGAAAAAGTACAAATAGACCGCGCCAATAACTGCGCAGTAATTGAAATAGGAGAACCGGCGGTAGTTATATACGCGCAAATGCTTACCGGTAAATTTCCAAATTGGCGCGGCGTTGTAGAAAAAACAGAAGAACAAATAACCGCCGAACCCGCTGTAGTTAGGGCCGACCGTTTGCGAGATGGAATGAAACAGGCGGCAATATGCACAAGCGAAACTAGCCTAGCCGTAGCGTGCAAGTTTGCCGCGTCTGTAGTTATACGCAGCAAGAGCGCCGAGAACGGAAAAAGCCGGGTAACAGTAGAAGCCCAACAAGCCGGCGGCGAAGAAATAGTAAAGCTAAATCCGCAGTTTTGCGCAGACTTCCTAAGAACTGTAGACGGTATGGAACCGGTAAAAGTGTACGTAAAAGATAACGAAAGCGCGGTAATTTTAGAAAGCGAAGACGCCCGCGCCGTAATTATGCCGGTTGGCGGTGACGTATGAATAAAGACAAATACGATCTACTAAAAAAGCTATTTAAAGAACGAAACCTAACGTTACAAGAAATAGCCGAAGCCGTCGGCGTTAGTTTTCATACTTTTAGAATCATGCGTACTAAGTTAGGACTAACGCAAAGGTACGTAAAAAAATTTAAGCCACAACAAGAAATAACGCCGGAAGAATTAGCAGAACGTACCGCAGAAGTTAAAGCTAAGGCGTTAGCCCATAAAAAAAAGTACGGCCGGCCTGAATACGTGCCAAGCAACAAACCCGGCTATAAGTTTTGCGCTAAGAACTTTAAATATACAACGTTTGAAACTTAAAAAACTTGCCAAGTATGCTAAATGCGGTGCTATGGAATTAGACCCGTACCAAAGCGAAATAACTATACCCGGCGAACCAGTGCCGCAAAGCCGGCCACGCGTTACCCGAAACGGTGGCGTTTACTACCACCGCCGCATAGTTCTTTATCGTAACAGCGTTGCACAAGCCGCACGGGCGGCCGGCGTGCCGTTGCGTACTGGCGTTTTATCGCTTGCGTTAGAGTTTGTTTTTACTAGACCAAAAAACCACCGCCTAAAATCGGGCGCACTAAGTAAAAACGCTACACCACGGCCGACGCGTTGCGACGTAGACAACTTAGCTAAGGGGATTTTCGACGCGTTAGAGGGGTGCGCGTTTAACAACGATTCGCAAGTAGCGGAACTATTCGTACGTAAACGGTGGGCAGACGAAAACGAAACCGCTTTTACTAGCGTTGTTATTTGTGAAATAGAACCACCACCCGACGTAATAAGCAAGCGTACTAAAACAATTTCTAACGCATGGAACAAAACGCAACGCGACGAACGAAACGTACACCTAAGAACGCCGGTTACTTTTAGGGCTATGGTAGAATTAGAAGACGAAAACGAAGACTACGGCGAAAGTTTTAGTAGTGACTAACCCAACCGGCCAACCGTACGAACTGCGCGAACCTATAGCAAGCCTGATAGTACAAACGGACGGCGACGGGTACGAACTAATGCTAGTAGGTAAAAATGGAATACTAAGAAAAGTAGACCTATTCGGCCCGGTGAAAACCGATAGAACGCTAAGACGCCAAACGCTTAAATTTCTTTACCAAGTTTGTTATCAAACAATTCAAGAGGAAATATTAGAAGATGATAGCGCAAGCCGCAGTAAATGAAGCCAGCAAACAAACCGGCCTAGCCGAACAAGTACGCATATACATAGCAACCGCACAAGAGTTAGCAGAAGACGGCCTAACGTTAGCCGAGTTTAGCGAACTTGTTATAGGCGGCGTGCGTATTGGTATTTCTGCGTTAGACGCTATGCGTTTAGATGGTAGCGATAAAAAAGCAATAGCCGTAGACATAGCGCTACAAGTTTTCGACGCCTTAGACCGGTTTCTAGTTCCGGTTTGGCTACTTCCGTTTTGGTTTGTAATCAGGCCGGCGGCGCGCGCTATTGCAGCGCAGTTAGCCGCAGGGGCCGTAGAAACACTTTTACCGCTATTGCGGGTTTAGGGGGTATGGTTTGCTTACTTTTGCAGTAATCGCCGCAGCGGTCGCCGTAGCGCTTTGGCCGGCTAAGAAACCCAAGGGTTTAACCTTGGCAAAACTAACCGGCCCAAGCGACGACGGCCCAAGTTATTTAGACGCCGTGCTAGCGTTGCAAACCGTGCGTAAGCGATTGCAAAACACCGCCGACGGGTTAGAAGCGGATAGCGCCGAAGCGTTAAACGCGCTTACCTTGGCTTTGTCGGAAGGTAGCGGCGACTAATGCGCGTACGCCTTTTACTTATTGTTGGTTTGCTTGCGTTTGCGTATTGGTCTGCGCAAAAACAGACGCCAGAAGAACCAAAGCCCCAACCAAGCGCGGCCATAGACCTACGCGGCGTATTTGTTGGCGAAGATGGCGCCCAAGACGCGGCAACCGTGGCGGCCTTATGCGACGAACTAGCAGACGCAGTAGAGTACGACCACAAGACGGCGGCGCCTTGTTTAACTACTGGCGTTGCGTTAGACGCCTTGCGCGTAAACGCTAGAAGACTAAGAACACGCGGCGAAAGTTTAGGCGATAAGTACCCACGGTTAGCAACTAAGGTAGCCGAGTATTTAGACCAAGAGTTAGGCAACGCCGGCGGGCCTGTTACTGAACAACAATTAGTAAAGTGGGTTAAGAGTTACCGAGAAATAGCAAAGGCCGCCCGTTTTGCAATCAACTAAAACACGCCTAGCAATAGCGTTAGCACTAGGCACGCTATACGCGTTGCTACTTTGGGTATTCCCTGTAGACATAGCGTTACAAACTACTAAGTTTGGTTACACGCCCGACCCGGTAGGCGCCGCAAAGTTTTTAGAAACTTTAGAAGCACCGTTTTTTAGTCAAGCCGCGCCCGACGCTATGGCCGCCGAACCTAAAGAACGTTTCCTATTTCGCGCTATGGATAAAGCGCACCGCGAACGATACGGCGAACCCTTCGCACCTAAAAAACAGGGAATAGGTGATTGTACTTCGTGGGCAGGTATGCACGCCGTTTACTGCGCCGAGTGTATAGCGTGGGAACTAGGGCAACGCGACGAAGTGCCAATAATGCCAGCAAGCGAAAGTATTTACGGCGGCGCAAGAGTAGAAGCACGCGGCAAACCCGGCGACGGTGCAAACCCGGTAGGCGGTTGGGGCGATGGCGCTACAGGCTATTCTATTGCTAAATGGCTGAAACAATACGGCGTAATCTATCGCCGCCCATACGATAACGGTATAGACCTAACGGTATATAGTGCAGACCGTGCCAAGCGTTGGGGGGCATACGGTAACGGTGGCGAAGGCGACAAAGGCCGACTAGACCGCGAAGCCAAGTTAAAACCATGCCACTACGTAGCTAACGTAAAGACTTGGCCGGAACTAGTAGCGGCCATAAATAGCGGCTACCCCGTTACCATAGCAAGCGGCCAAGGCTTTAACCGTACACGCGACGCGCAAGGCTTTTGCCGGCCTAGCGGTACTTGGCGACATATGATGTGCTTAATATCTTGCCGCTTCGATAGGCCCGGCGCTTTGGTTCTTAACTCTTGGGGTGATTATTGCAGCGGGCCTAAGTACCCCGACGATATGCCAAACGGTTCGTTTTGGGCAGACCAAGACGTAATAGAACGCATACTAGCGCAGGGCGATAGTTGGGCAATAAGTGGCACGGCGTTTACTTATCGAGACTTAGACCACAACTGGTTAGAAAAAGAATAAAAGGGGGGGGGTATGTTCGGTGGAATTTAAAAATAATAATAGGGGGGGGTGGGGTCTACCTTTGCTTAATGCCAAAGGGTACATAGTGGCCGCGCTACTTTGTTTTGCGTTGGGTAGCTACTGCGCTAATAGCACAATACTAAAACCAGAACGCCCTATACTGCGCGCTATTAGTAACGCGGCCCGCCTTGGCTTGCGTCTAATGGTATTTATGGAACCACCACCGCCCGAAGATACTTACGAAACAAAGTTAGGTAGCGACGGGTACACCCAACTAAACCACCGGGCGGCGCTATGAATACAGGCCACAGGCTTAACACGTTTTACGACCACTTCGCGTTTGATTTTTGGCCGAACTATTGGCAGAACATGCAAGCGAATATAGACACAGTAGTAACGACCCTAGGTATTTAAATGTACGCAAACTTTATAACTTGGTTACTTGCATTAACGGCAACGCCCGACGCTATCGACATAGAAGCGCCGAAGGCGTCGGCCTGCGTTAGCGTTGCGTATGCGGCTAGCCGTTGTCATGCAAAGCAAGACGAAGGGGTAAAAGATGCCGAACAAAACGCCAGAACTAGCGCCGCCTTGGGTGCGGTTGGTGCGGGCAGGGAACCAGAAGAACAAACAAGCGAACCAAACGAAGGTAAGGCCAAGCGCGGCGACGCAGGGGTATTGCAGCAAGGCGCACAAGATATGGAGACAGAGTGTATTAACGGCCAATGCGTTCCAGTGCCAAGCGTGCGGCGTCGTATGCGATAGCACCGACGCAAAGCGAATACCGCACGCCGACCATATAACACCAATAGCCGAAGGCGGCGACCGTTACGACCTAAGCAACGGGCAAACGCTTTGCAGTTCGTGCCATGCTAAGAAGACTACACGCGAGAACAAAGCAAGCAAACCGCATAACGCCTACAGGTTTTACCCTGAATGGTTAAAGCCAGCACTAGCGCCAGTAACGTTAGTAGCCGGCGCACCCGGTAGCGGTAAAAGTTATTACGTAAAACAAAACGCAAAGCCTACCGATTTAGTAATAGACCTAGACGTAATAGCAAGTAAGCAACAAGGTTTAAAGAGGGGGGCGCACGGTTGGAACCGCAAGGGCCACGGGTTAGCCAACGCAATACGCGAACGTAACGAACTACTAAAGGGTCTAAGTATCCGGGCGCGGCGCGCGTGGTTTATTAGCAGTGAACCAAAAGCCGACCGGCGGTTATGGTGGCGTAGTGTTATCGGGTGCGAAGTAGTGGTAATAGAAACGCCTTTACGTTTATGCGAACGACGAATAAACGAACGACCAACGCGACACGTACAAACCGGGGCCGCCGCCGGGTGGTGGGATGAATACCAACGCAACGACGACGAACGGCGCGTAATTTTTGACGAACGCGGCCGCCTTTGGGCGCCAGAAAAAAACAAAAAGGGGGGCTAAAAAAATCACAAATGTACAAAACTGCTGAAATTGCCCCGTTCCCCCCTAAACCTTGCGCCCGCAAGTTTTGTATAGGGGGGGTAGTTCGCCCTATAAAACAAGGGGTTTAAGATAGTGTACAAAATAACAGTACAGCAAAAACAAGCAAAAACGGCCTTTTTGAAAGTGGCTCAGGTTTTTAAAAAAAACGGCGTTTTGTTATGCGGTTTTTATACAAATAAAAAAAGGGGGTAAACCTAATGGGTAAACGTGGGCCAAGACCGCAACCAACGTTATTAAAGATTGCGCGCGGCAACCCCGGCAAAAGAAAAATAAATAAAAAAGAACCGCACCCAAGCGGCGACGTTTGGCCGCCTAGTTATCTTAGTGGCAAGTCTTTAGAAAAGTGGCAAGAGTTAGCGCCCGGCCTTGTAGAAACTGGCGTACTAACTTGCGCCGATACTGAAGCACTCGGCCGCTACTGTGTTCTATGGGAACAATTCCAAAAGTACCTAGTAGAAGTACAAGCGGGCCGCGACGTTTTAGTAATAAAAGACGAAAGCGGAAACGTTAAGTATATGCAAAGCACGCCGGCGGCGGTAATGATGATGAAACTACAAACCGCGTTACTACGTATAGAGCAAGAATACGGCCTAACGCCTAGCGCAAGGGGTAATATAGTTGGTAAAAAAGAAGACGAAGACGACGCGGCGAAAAAGTGGCTTAGTAGCTAAGAAGTTACCGCCAATAAACAAAGCGGCGGCTAAACGTATTTGCGATTTTTTCCCGGCCGTACTGCGCCATAGTAAAGGCGCTATAGCTGGTGAACCTTTCGAGTTATTGCCGTGGCAACGTACGGTATTGTCTGAACTATTCGGCCGCCTTAACCCCGACGGCACTAGAACGCGCCGCGTTGGTTATATCGAAGTGCCAAAAAAGAACGGTAAAAGTACGCTACTAGCCGGTATAGGTATTTACCTTTTAGCCGCCGACGGCGAACCGGGTAGCAACGTCTTTAGTTGCGGCGCAGATAGAAACCAAGCTAGTTTAATTTACGACGAAGCGCGCGCTATGGTTAGCGCGTCGCCAATGCTACGCAGTAACCTAGAAGTAATCGACAGTAGAAAAACAATCTACTACAAAAAAACTAATAGCTATTACCGGGTACTAAGCGCCGACGCGTTTAGAGCCGAGGGACTGGCGGCCGGCCTCTGCGCCTAACCAACGCAGGGGCCGGCC
>JADHSL010000106.1 GCA_016776925.1 Pirellulales bacterium
CATCGCGACACATGATTCGATTAAGACACAAGCTTTTCATCCACGGTCTTCGTGTGTTCGACCAGGCTGCGCTTGCGTTGAGTCTCTTCATCACCGTGGCCATCGCCAAGGGGGTTCATTCCTGGCCGCAGATCTACATCGTATTCCAGCGTGAATACAAGCTCATCGAGTCGCTCGCCCTCATCCTCATGTTCGTGGCCTGGACGATGGTCTACAATCGATTCGTCCAGTACGATACCAATCAGTTCGTTCGCCTGCTTCGGCAACTCTGGCTCCACCTCAAAGCCAGCACCGCTACCGCCTTCCTCCTGCTCCTAGCGGGAGCGCTTTTCGATTTCGAAACCCTCGGCCTCCACTCCATCGCCCTATTCTGGGCGCTCAATATTACTCTCGGAAGCGTCGCACGGATTTTCATTCGGATCACTCTGCTCATATCCAGCCGATCCGAATCCAGTCGCCGCAACATTCTTATCGTCGGAACCGGCAAGTCGGCCGTAGAACTCTCTCGCAAAGCGCTTGCCCGATCCGAGCTAGGGTACCAGCTTTGCGGATACATATCGGCGAATGCCGAAGATGCCGTGGCAGACGAAGTCAATGTCATTGGTTCCCTTGAAGATCTTCCCAAGCTTCTGGAGAAGGAAAAGATCGACGAGATCCTCATCGCCCTTTCCCTACAGGAGAACTTGGCCAACGTTGTGAAAATCATTCAATACGGCAGAGATCTCGGAGTGGTGGTGCGCTTCATTCCCAACACGGGCCTAGCCCAGGTTATCAAAAACCTGCACGTCGAAACCTTCGAAGGCTCCCTGATCGTCACCTTCTTTCGCGAAAGCCACGTTGGCCAATTGTTCATCAAGCGCGTCATGGACGTCGTCATATCCGGCTTCATGCTCCTTCTGCTCACCCCGCTTTTCCTCATAGTGGCCATCGCCATTAAGCTCGACAGCAAAGGCCCGATCTTCTTCGCCCAAGAGCGCGTCGGCATGAACAAGCGGGCCTTCAAGCTCCTCAAGTTCCGCTCAATGGTGGTCAACGCCGAGGAGTTAAGGGAAGCTCTCACTGACCAGAACGAAGTCGATGGCCCGGTTTTCAAGATCAAGAAAGACCCCCGCATCACCCGCGTCGGCCGTTTCATCCGCAAAACCAGTATCGACGAGTTGCCCCAGCTCTGGAATGCCTTTATCGGCGACATTTCTCTAGTCGGCCCGCGCCCGCCTCTATTCAGCGAAGTCGATCAGTACGAATGGCTCTTCCGGCGCCGGTTATCGGTGAAACCCGGCATCACCTGCCTGTGGCAAGTCAGCGGCCGCAACGAGCTCAGCTTCGACGAGTGGATGGAACTAGATAAGGAGTATATCGAAACCTGGTCCATTTGGCTCGATATCGCGATCCTCCTTAAAACGATCCCGACGGTGCTGCTCGGCCGAGGGGCTTCTTGATATTCCGTGTCGAGATCCGAAGTCTGAAGTCTGAAGTCTGAAGTCTGAAGTCTGAAACCTTAGATCAAAAAAGACAGAACGAGAAACATAATTCAGCGACCTCCGATCTCCGACTTCAGACCTCCCTCCTCAAGTCTCCCTTACCAAAGAACCCTGCATAGCCTCTAAGTGGCGACGCATGGCCCCGAACCTTCCATGCCAACCGTATTGCGAATAGGACCCTATCGATTCCACTTCTATTCCGACGAAGGCAATGAACACAGAACCTAGAAACGCAGAATTGGAGCACGAAGTTGCAGCCAGTCGAGCCTGGGCTGATGGACGCACGATCTTCATCGAATTGCACGATCATAGAATCATTGGCTTTCCCGCCAACCGATTCCAACGCCTACGTGATGCATCAGACAAGGAACTCGAAGAAGTTTCCGTTGAGGTCAATGGGTACGCTCTGCGCTGGGAAAACCTTGATGAAGACCTTACAGTTAACGGTATTCTCGCAGGCCACTTCCAACTTCCCCCAGAAACGGAAGAGACTACTCCGTAAGCGGATGGTCGGTAGGAGCTTTCATTTTCATAATCAGAAAGCAAACCCCGTTTCCCATTCTGCCTCACTAATCAGAGAACAGAAACCGAAACGCACGAGAACACAAGCAGCTCCATCTGTGTAATCCTTGTCTCGGCCTAGCCCTACGAAGACGGAAGCCGACCAAGAAAAATCTCTAAACGCTCATCCCTAATCACAACCCATCTAGAAACTCCTCCGCGAACTCCGCGTCCTCTACGGTTAAAAAACACTAACAAGTAACCAAAAATCGACAATCAGTCGAAAATCACTAGAACCCCCACGATGCCAATAAAGGAACAGGCGCTTCAAGCGATTGGCGCATATCCAGAAATACGCCTAGCCATACTCTTCGGCTCTGCCGCGAGCAGCAAGCTCACCCCCGATAGCGACATCGACATAGCTCTCGCAGGAGCAACCGCCTTAACGGCCTCTCAGAAAATTCAAATGATCGACCAGCTCTCTCTTTCCCTCCATCGACCGATCGACTTGGTAGATTTGCATACCGCTTCCTTGCCAATCCTGTCCTCCATCCTCTCAAGCGGACATCTATTACTCAACCAAGACCCAGAACTCTATGCGAAATTCATTCGTCGTCTTTGGAACTGGAACGCCGACATGCTCAGCAATCACAACTCCTTCCTCAAGAGAAGACGAAGCAAGGCCTTTTTGGTATGAAGTACCCAATCATAGCCGAGAAACTCGATTCCCTAGACCGATGCATCAAGCGCCTTATAGATAAAAGCCCCGCTACGCTCGAGATCCTTCAAAGCGACCACGATCGACAGGATATAATCGCGATCAACTTGGAACGGGCCATCCAGCTTTGCGTCGATATTGCCTCGATTCTTCTAGCTGAAACCAACTGCCACCCGCCTCAGACGATGAGCGAAGGATTTCGACTTCTTTCTGAAACCAACATCATCACGAAGCCTATCGCCGACCAACTGGTAAAAGCCGTTGGATTTCGCAACCTCTCAGTTCACGCTTACGACAAGATAGACTGGGAAATCGTTTACGGTCTCCTCCATGACAACGTAAACGACCTAAGACGCTTCGGTACCGAAATCACCACCTATCTAGAATCCTAGCCCTCCTAGCCGCGGCGTAGTCACACGAAGCCTGATAGGCCTCGGACTTCCTTCCTCTCCATCTCGGCGTAGTCCCACGAAGACGGATAGCAGCTCAATCTTCCCGATATTGTAATTTTGAACTCTTCAAATCCAGTAGGAACCCAATCACTTTGCGTCCTCTTGACTCGGCACAGCCCATTCGGGCACGACGGTTTGCGTCCTTCGCGGTTAAAAAATCATCTTCGCCGGAACCCTGCATAGCTCAAATGAGCGACGCACGGGCAGCCCTCCGACCACTGTTCTCCATACTCAGCTTTGAAAAACCAGACCTCAGACCTCGGCTCTCAGACTTCAGCGTCGCCGCGTCCCCGCGTTCTCGCCCTCTCCTCCACCGGCGGTCACTGGATTCAAATGCTCCGACTGCGACCTGCCTTCGAAGGCTGCGATGTCACCTTCTGCACCACGAACGGCGACTATGAATCGGACGTCGAAGGCATTCGTTTTCGGAAGATCATCGACGCTAACCGAACCCAGAAGCTCAAGGCCATATTGAGTTTGGTTTCAGTCGCCTGGGTCGTTCTCACCGAAGGGCCTGATATCATCCTGTCCACCGGCGCGGCGCCCGGCTTTTTCGCCATTCGCCTCGGCAGGTTGCTAGGCAAGAAAACCATCTGGATCGACAGCATTGCCAACGCAGAGGAGCTCTCCCTTTCCGGCCAGAAAGTCGGCAAATTCGCAAGCCTCTGGCTCACTCAATGGGAACACCTCGCCAAACCCGAAGGCCCGCATTATTACGGAAATGTCCTGGGAGATGCGGCTTCTGAAGAAGCCATCGCTAATCCAAAATCGCTAATCGCTGATCAAGAAAGCTCACCCACACAGATACTTTCCAACTCTAACGATCAGCGATCAGTGATCAGCGATCAGAGATCCAATTCTAGCGATCAGAGATCAGAAATTAGCGATCCCGTCACGAAGATCTTCGTGACGGTTGGCTCCGACGTCCCCTTCGATCGAATGGTCATCGCCCTCGACCAATGGGCAGCCAATCATCCTGAATGCTCTATTTTCGCCCAAGTTGGCAATTCGACAATCAATCCCGAGCATATCGAATCCGTTCCTTTCCTTACTCCCACCGAATTCGCGGAGCGCATCCAACAATCGGACCTAGTCGTCGGACACGCCGGCATGGGTACGATTCTTTCAGCTCTTAAACACGGAAAGCCCGTCCTCGTCATGCCCCGCTTCGGCTACCTTGGCGAAACGCGAAACGAGCATCAGGTAGCGACTGTCGAACATTTGACGCCCTTGGAAATCATTCAAGTCGCCAAAAACGAGCACACGCTTGTCGATTGCCTCGCCACTCTTGACGCTTTAACTACCACTAGGCACATAGCCGCTTGGGCGAGCAGGGGTCTGATAGAAACGCTTCATCGTTTCATACATGAAGACGAGAGGGCACTCATCAACCGTCTGGGCACAAAAGAGCAAACTTCACCTCCCAACATAAAGATTTGAACCCATCATCAACAATCTCTATTCTAATTGTTATTGCGGTATTCGCTGTTGTATTTCACGTAGTGCTCCCACACCTGCTCCGAAACGCCATAGCAGAAGCTGTTCTTAGAAAAAGGGTACGCAAAGATAAGATATACCTTACATTCGACGACGGCCCGGATCCTGTACATACTCCCAGAATATTGGATACGCTCAAACAGAGTGGCATCAAGGCAACCTTCTTCGTTGTCGGTGAGGCAGCGGACAAGCATAAAGATATATTGCGACGCATCCACAACGAAGGCCATTCGATTGGTTCTCACAGCCAGACTCACATGCACGCTTGGAAGACGCTTCCCTGGACGTCTTATGGCGACATCCGCAAGGGAATGGCTTCACTAGCAGAACACGGAGTAGAATCAAAGCTTTGGCGACCTCCTTACGGGAAAGCGAGCCTTCAAACACTCATTTACTCGCTTCGCGAAAACAAGGATCTCGCTTACTGGACAGGCGATCCCCAAGACTACGACCCTTCTAATTCCGCCTCTTCGCTGCAGAATTGGCTAAACGAGCATGCTACTCCAGGGAGCGTAATTCTCCTGCACGACGGCAGACGCACCCAAGAAGGCGGGAAGAACGTCACACCAGACGCCCTTGAAGCCTATTTCAATCAAACCGATATTCCGTCTAGGAGTTTCGCCGCGCTCTGAACCTTCAGCCCAACAAACGTTTCAATTGTCACAAAATCAAATAGAGCAGCGATCAGAGATTCGCGATGAGAGATCAGCGCAAAGTGCTGCCTACGTACTCGTGACCCCTGTCTACAACGAACAGGCGTACATCAACCATACGATCGCATCGGTACTCTCGCAAACGATTCTACCCGCAGAATGGATCATTGTCAGCGATCGATCGACCGATCGCACAGATGAAATCGTAAAAGAAGCGGCTCGAGAGCGTCCTTGGATAAAGCTCATTCGCGTTGAGGACAACAATGGGGTCGCGTTCGAGCGGGTTGTCTTGAACACGGAAAAAGGCGTCGCCTCTATTTCCGTCCATGACTATTCCTACCTAGGATTACTCGACGCTGACGTCGCTTTTCAAGAGGACTATTTCGAGCATCTCATGGGAGAGTTCTCTCAAGATCCCAAACTTGGCCTTGCCGGTGGCGTCGCTATCGATATTGGCCGCCCTAAGGATCAGTTTCCTCGCAACAAGCATGACGTACCCGGAGCCCTCCAATTCTTCCGACGGGAATGCTTTGAAAGCCTGGGCGGTCTACTCGCCATACCTGAAGGCGGTTGGGATTGCATCACCTGCGTAACAGCCCGCATGAACGGCTACAAGACCAAGCTCGTCACCGATCTCGTTGTGGACCATCTCAAACCTAGAAACATTTCCCAGGGGGGTACGTTAAAGCGTCGATGGCAAATGGGCGTACGCGATTATGTGCTCGGTTACCACCCATTATTCGAGCTCCTTAAGTGTACATCTAGAGTTACACGCGAGCGACCCATCCTTCTAGCTTCGGTCGTCTGGTTCATCGGCTACCTTACAGCCACCCTTCAACGCCGAAAAAGAACCATCCCCAAATCCCTGCTTGCCTACATTCAAAAAGAACAGATGAACCGACTCATCGGCCGCAACCTTCCCCTTTCACCAACAAGCGGCTAAGCCTCCAATGCCAGTACCCGCTAAAAACGAACAGGGATTAAAGGTCAGCAATAAGGGATCGAGCGGCTACCCCTCGCTATCAATCATCATCGTTAACTGGAATTCGAAAGACTACCTTCGCCAGTGCTTAAAAAGCATTGAATCGAATGGGGAAGAACTAGCGACTCAAGTGATTGTCGTCGATGGCGGTTCCTTCGATGGCTGTGATGAAATGCTCTCTAACGAATTCCCGTGGGTGGAATTCTTCCAATCTAAGGACAATATCGGTTTTGGACGTTGCAACAACCTAGGCGCCGAAAAAGCGACAGGCGAATACCTCCTCCTTCTTAACCCAGACACCGAAATCGAGTCCGGAGCGCTGCAAGGGCTCCTTGAAACGGCGGAGCAAGTTTCAGAATCCGGCATCATAGGCGCAAAGCTACTCAACTCCGACAAGACTTTGCAAACTAGCTGCGTACAAAACTTGCCCACACCCATCAACCAGGCTCTAGATACGAACCTAGGTAGACGTCTATTCCCCCGATCATCACTTTGGGGCACCTACAAAGCCTACCATTCGGATTCTCCCACTCCTGTCGAGGCAGTCAGCGGAGCATGCATGCTAATCCAACGGAATCTGTTCGAGAAAATCGGAGGGTTCTCACCTCAATATTTCATGTACGCGGAAGACATGGACCTTTGCTTTAAGACGAGATCTCTCGGGCGATCCAACTTCTACTGCCCTACGTCTACCATCGTCCATCATGGTGGTGGCAGCAGCGACCAGCAGTTTAGCAAGTTCTCCACAGTTTTCATGCGAGAATCGCTTTACATGTATATGCGAACGAATCTGAGCGCTTGGCATTCATTCGCGTACCGAATCGCCATGGCCGCAAATGCGTTCGTGAGAATTCCCTTCCTGGCAATCCTAACGCTTTTCACCCATTTCACCAGCAACCATCGTCCCATCGTAGCGCTAAAGCGATGGGCGGCCACGCTTTCTTGGACCGTCGGATTAGAGAACTGGGCTAGAAGACATTCAAAGCCGATTGATTCCTAGCGTTGCTGCTCAAAACCGAGGTCTGCTCCGGATAACCTTACAAACATTACAATGCGATTAGTCATCATTGCCCCCTATTACGATAAATTCGCAGTCGGAGAGAGCTGGAGTACCTACAAATGGATAGAGGGAATTAGTAAGGAGCACCAGACAACCATCCTGACTACCCACAAACCAGGATGGGATTCCCAAAGTTCTCCTACGGATGCACAAGAAATCGTAAATTGGAAGGAACCTAGCATACCACGACTTCTCGAGCCTTTCAATCGTGGCGCCAAACCGACCTATCTCTTGTTTTACATCCGAGCTCGTAAATGGCTGAAGGCCCAATTGAGGGCCGGTCGCAAAATCGACCTCGTACATCAAATAAATCCTCTCGCCCTTCGCTACCCATGCCCCGCGACCGGACTAGAGATCCCTTACCTCATCGGGCCGTTAGCAGGTAGTCTCGAATCGCCTCCCGAATTTACAGGCAAAACCAATGCAGAACCGTGGTATCGCAAGCTAAGAAACATCGATCGGTTTCGCCTCCGCTATGATCCATGGTTGAAACGCACCTATAGAGAAGCCAGAACGATTATCGGCGTAGCTCCTTACGTCCAGAAGCTCCTCGAGCCGTGCAACATTAAAGGGTTTGAACTGATGAGCGAAACAGGAGTAGACGCCATCACCACCAGTCCGAAGCGTCCACCATCCAACGACGAACCTCTCAGGCTCCTTTTTGTTGGTCGTATTATTCGCACCAAGGGAGTTATCGACGCTATTCGAGCTGTGGCTATCGCCTCCCAAACATGCCACTTGCAATTCGACATAATTGGCGAAGGCGAAATGCTTCAAGAATGCGAAGCAGAAGTCGATAGGCTTAGCATACGGGATATAGTACGGTTTCACGGACGGATTCCCCGAGAGGAGGTAAATCACTGGTATCAAAACGCTCACGTATTCCTATTTCCGAGCTATCGCGAACCCAGCGGCAATGTAGTATTCGAGGCGATGGGCAACGGTCTTCCAGTTATAACTAGCGCGACGGGCGGACCCGGTTATGTGGTCAATGCTCAAACCGGATACACGGTAGAACCCTTGGAACCCGAATATTTTTCAAAGCATATCGCGCAAGCGATTAAGGACCTATCACAAAACCCCTTGCTAATTGAACAAAAATCCAAGGCGGCAATCGAGCGAATCAACGAGCTAGGCCTTTGGAGCCGTAAGGTCTCCAAACTTCTACAGACATACCAAGACATTCTAAAAAATGACCCCTCTTAGCTACTCAATTGCAATCGCAACACGCAATCGCTTAGATGCGCTCAAGCTTTCGATTCCCTTAATGCTCAATCAGAGTCGCCCTCCATCGCAACTCATCGTCGTAGACTCAAGTGATAATCACGAGCCAGTCAAGGAGCTCGTGCAATCGCTAACTGACAAAACCCCGCTTGATACAATAGTTTACCATAGCCCGAAGGGTCTCACTCGGCAACGCAACAAAGCGTTAGAGTATGTAACCCACCCGATAGTGTTTTTCCCTGACGATGACTCCATTTGGTTTAACAACACAGCG
>JADHSL010000107.1 GCA_016776925.1 Pirellulales bacterium
ATTCAATCGGATAATGTCGAAATCATGACATGTATTGTTAGAAGCTGCATATACCAATTTCAGCAAGTGGTTTATTATGTGAACATGTTAAATCACTTTGGATATTTTTATGATACCTAATAAAACCGCACAGAGCATGGGGCCGCCATGGATCGGTGCTGCGTATTATCCCGAACTATGGCCCGAGGATGCGTTTGAAGCGGATCTGCAGCGAATCAAGGCTGCCGGACTGAATGCAGTTCGTATCGCTGAGTTTGCATGGGGCTTGATGGAGCCGAAAGAAGGCTGCTTTGATTTTAAGTGGTTGCATCGTGTGATTCGCCGACTTGAAGAGGCGGGGATCGCAGTGGTTCTGGGAACCCCTTCAGCCGCTCCGCCAGCATGGCTCAATGTTGATCATCCGGAAGTGATGACACTCACCGATGACGGCCAACGAATCACGCATGGCGGACGCTACCACCTCTGTAAGAGTTCTCCCAAGGCCCGTTTCCATATTAATCGGATCGCCGAGAAAATGGCACAGGAGTTTGGTGCATACTCCAATTTGGTTGCATGGCAGGTGGATAACGAGTTAGAGCCGTTTCCATGTTACTGCGATAGTTGCCGCAAGGAGTTTCATGGTTTCCTCGAGCAGAAATATGGTTCACTGGAAGTATTGAATCGACGCTGGAATACGAACTTTTGGAGTCAGAAATATCGTTCCTTCTCTGATATTCCGCTCCCGAATCCGCAGCGTGTGCGACCACGTCATCACCCATCCCTGATCTACAACTACAAGCTGTTTCAAAGTGCGATGCATTGCGAGTTTGCCCACGAGCAGACCGCCTTGATCAAGCAACACAGTTCGGCGCCAGTGACTCATAATGCGCTGTTTAGGGAGCTATCGCGTATGGATAATCATGAGCTCTTTTCAGAAATGGATTTTCATTCCGTGGATATTTATTTTGATGCCGATCATTGCTGGCAATATGCCTATGAGTATGACTGGATGCGTCCGGCATCTGGCGAGTTGCCTTTCTGGCTTATGGAAACTGCATCGAGCTGGAATGGAGGTGTGTTTGCGTTGAATCCATGGATCCATCGTGAAAATGCCTTATACACTAAGATGTGGATGAATTTTGCGATGGGCGGCAACGGTCTCTTCTTTTGGCCGCTACGTATGCAATGGGCTGGGCAAGAGACCTGTCATGGTGCGCTTTTCTATCAAAATGGTACAGCCACGCCTGCACTGACTGAGATACAGAGAGCCTCTGCGGAAATTAAACAGCACGCTGGATGGCTAAACGAAACCGTGACCGAAACCCCAGAGCTGGCTGTTCATCTATATGACCATTCTCGTATGGTATTTGAGGCGGAACCTCAAAAGCAGGGATTTGATGCAATTGAGCAACAATACGAAGTCTATCGTCGACTGATGTGCCAGGGGATTCGCTGCGATTTGGTTGACCCTCGCAATGATATCGCCAGCTACAAGGCCGTATTCACACCGTTCTGTCCTATCTTTCCTGATCATCGCATCGACGAAATGCTCCAGTATGTTCGTCAAGGTGGGACTTGGGTGGTCGGTCCTTTGAGTATGACGCGTACGGAAGACCTAACCGTTTTTCGTGATCGTTTCTTTGGCAGGCTCGAGGATCTGGGCGGTTTCCGAGTAATCCATCATGTGCCATCTGACGATACCGTACGGATGGAACTGGCCGGAGGCGAATCCTCTGCTTGTAATTTGTTCTGCGATAGTTTCGAGGTGGACAGTCCGCACGAAGTCATCGCTCAGTATGTATCGGGCGCCTTGGCTGGGCAGGTAGCTTCGGTTGAAATCGAATTGGGTTTGGGGCGATTGGTTCTGTTGGGAACCTGGCCCGATGAAGCGACACTTGGAACTATTATGAAAAAATATGTTAATCATGGTGATTGTGGGCGTGACTTTATTCGGATTCGACGCGTTGACTGTGACGGCAACCTTCGTGCTGTGATTAAGCTCGATCTTGAGACGTATGATGTGGCCATCGAAATCGGCGATCCTGTCGAAGTGCAAAATTCAAAGGAGGAATTAGTATGAAAAAAAGTCCCTACACACTCTTAGCAATAATGCTTCTCTGCGGATTTAGTGTCGAAAGGGTGGTAGCCTTTTCTTCACCCAAGAAGGCGCTTGAACATGAGCACATCACCATCGAGAAAAACCTGTTAATCAACAGCTCATTTGAGTCGGGCTTTTCTCCGTGGCAACTATGGTATAACGAATTCGGGAGTGCGGCGGATTGTGTTTTGTCTGAGGGTGGAGCATTCCATGGTTCGCGTTACGTCCAAGTGACTTCACGCAAAAATGCCATGACTATGTTGACGAGTAAAGCGGTGCCCTTTATCCCCGGGCAATCCTACACGCTTTCTGCTGCGGTAAAAGGTACACCGGGTAAGAAGCTGGTAATTGAGTTTTATGGCATAGAGGACGTCAATCGTTGGTTTCCTGTGAAACGTGTGCAAAAGACGATCACGCTTACAGACCAGTGGCAGCAGGTTTCGCTGAAGGGCTCACTGCCGAAAACAGAACTCAATCGTTGTTTTGTGGCCTTCAGGCCTGACCGGGACGAGGTGGGTACTTTTTCTGTTGATGCCGTGCAACTATTGCCAGACGAAGATATTGTCGAATCCATTGAAGGACCACAGCCGCACTTCAGTTTTTATTTCGGTGCTGATAGTCATTCTTTATTGAATACGAAAGGAGGCGTTTACCTGTCCTCAGAATCCGTTCCACTGAAGGGATCGGTCTACAATCCAGCAGGTGAATTCCGTGGGGCGCTTGAATGCCAATTGTATGATGTGGATGGTGCCGTTATCTTTTCTGAGCAGCAGCCGATCGTGGCTAATGCTGGAGAACGCGTTGCGTTTGACTGGTCGCTTTCCGGCCAGCCGTTGGGATGGTACCGTGTCGATTTGAAATTATTGGATGATAGTGGATTGGTCCTTGACCGACAGGTGTCGGGATTTGTTCGAATCGAGGAGCGCATGGATTCCGAACCAGAAGACTCGCCCTTTGGCGTGTGCGTGCTCGGCAATCCAGATGTTGAACTCGATCGCGCAGTGGCCATCGGAGTGAAGCATGTGCGAATGCATGATTGCGGATTTTTCTGGAGAAATATTTTCCCGTCGGTGAATGGCCCCGCGAACTGGCGTGCAGATGCAATTGTGAAACGCATGTCTGACGCAGGACTGATCCCATTCCCTTATATTGGTCAAGGGCTCAAACCGGAAGACAGGCGCTCATCGCACAACCCAAATGTCGTCGGAGATCTGCCCGCTTACGAAGCATTCTTCCAGACGTTGACTGCCCATTACCGTGGTGCTATCTCGGCTTACGAGGTGGAAAACGAACCATATTTCCGGATGAACGCGGGGGAATATACCTCCATGCTCAAGGCGGCTTACACTGGCGCAAAAGAAGGAGACCCTGATTGCACTGTGGTGGGGGTTAGCGGAGATCCACAGACGCATGGCGGGTTTGTAAATGAGGTGTTGGAAAAAGGAGGCGTTCAATGGATGGATGCGATGTCCATTCATGTCTATGTTCAACCGGATCCGCCCGAATGGCGTTTGCCCGAGGTTTTAAAAGCTGCTCGTGCGACATTCAATGCTGCTGGAGGCTCGGAGAAAGAAATTTGGCTGACGGAGACTGGGTATAAAGGTTCCGAGCGCGACGAGATTCCTCAGCGTAAGCCAGCCGCTAGAAGTCAGTTCATTAGTTTAAAGCAGTATGCTTCTTATTTGGTGCGGACGCACGTGCTCACTTTGGGGAACGGTATCAATCGCTTGTATTGGTTCTCAATGGGAACTCCCGGGCCGTATGTCTATCCTTGGAGTATGAACGAACCTGACACATTTTACAGCCCAAAGCCTGTAGTTGCTGCCTATGCGGCCATGACCCAGCGACTTGCCACCCTACGGTTTGTGGATAGTCCTGTGAATGGATCCGGTTGTTATGCCTATCGTTTTTCAGGGGAATCCGGCAACGTCGCTGTTATATGGAGCGTTGAGGAGGGGGGCGGATTCCTTCCTGTTACAGCAAAGGGAGCCACGGTGCTTGACCTGTATGGCAACCCGGTCGAGGTGCAGCGCGATGGCGAGATGCTTTTTGTCCCGCTTTCCGAGATGCCGTATTACGTCTGTTCGGATGAACCGGCCGTTCCGCATCAGATCGTTTCGATCGCCGCTCCGGAAGCGTGGGATGTGTCTGAAGCATCGTTGCCATTGACGATTTCGTTTAGCAATCCGTATGAGCGGCACCTCTCAGGGCGTTGGGAGTGGAACCTCCCCCAGGGATGGAACGCCTCCGAGCTTGAACTCTCGCTTGTTCCGGGAGAGACACAAACCCACACGGTCAATGTAATACTCTCGGCAAAAGATAAACAGACACATTTACGCCAAATATTGAGCGGGCGATTAGTCGCTGACGCACAACCGTCGCAAAGTGCATTGATCTTGCTTGATTACATTCTCAAGCCGACTGCGATTGAGCATGATATCTGGTTTGAAGCTGAAGCACCAGATTATGCGAATTTTGATGTCCATCCCGAATTCGTTACTGTCGCCTTCGGTGGTGGGGTGGTGAAGTTGGATACCACATCTCCGCCGGTCGGCACGGATGGGTTTATGCTGGGATATAATGTGAGGGTAGAACAGGCTGGTGAATACGAGGTCTATGTCGCATCGCTCGCAGCCGGACAGAGTTGGAGTAGTCCGATTGACTGGCGGATCGGCGATGTTCCATTCCAGCGGGTAGTGACGGAGTCACGCGGGTTCAACTCTTATTCCTATGACCCGATGCGCCCGAATGCTCAATTTCACTTCTTTAAATTGGGTGAGGTTCGACTTTCTGCGGGGAGTCAGCCACTGGAACTTAAAATCAGTGGCAAGCGTAAAATGGATAGCAAGTTTGTGATGCAGCTGGATGCCGTTTGCTTGAAGAAGAAATAGAAATATTATAATGAATTTACAAGTAATAGACTGGGCGATCATTGCCGCATTTTTTCTGCTTCTGGTGTGGATTTCGGTTTCTACCAATCGGTTGACGAAATCCGTTTCTGGATTTCTATCTTCTGAGCGTTGTGCGGGGCGCTATTTGTTGACGATGTCGCAGGGCATGGCTTTTTGTGCTGCGATCGGTATGGTGGCTCAATTTGAAGGTGTCTACCGAAACGGCCTAGGGAACAGCTGGTGGGGTTTGATGTTTATGCCAATCGGCATGATTATTTCTATGTCTGGGTGGGTGACCTACCGCTACCGGCAGACGCGTGCGCTCACTATGGCGCAGTTTATGGAAATGCGCTACAGCCGAAAGTTTCGCGTCTTTACTGGTTTAATGGCCTTCTTTTCCGGTTTGTTGAATTGCGCGATTTTCCCGATGGTGACCGCCAATTTTCTGATCTATTTTCTTGGACTACACGAGTCGTATCAGTGGTTGGGGATTCACTGGTCGACCTACCATTTACTGATGTTAATGATGGTCGGTACTGCTGTGGTATTGGCTATATCGGGCGGTCAAGTTACGATCATGGTCACTGACTTTTTCCAGGGGGTCATTGCCAATGTCGCTTGTTTGGGTGTGATCTTTTTCGTAATCTATAAATTCGGATGGAAGACGATTATGGACACGTTGGAGGCTTCTGGATCGGTGGATGTCTCTGCCCCCGTGGAACTAATTGAAGGCTTTTCGCGAACACCAGGCGTCTCGATGCTCGAACCGTTTTCACAAACAAGCCTGCCTGACTTTGGTGTCGCATTTTTCATCATGATGATTTTGCAACGCATTATGCAGACTGGGGTTTGGCAGGGCGGGGCGGGCTACCTGACTGCTGCGCGTAGCCCCCATGAAGGTAAGATGGGCAATATCATGGGTGGATGGCGTTGGTTGGTCATCGCTATGACGATTACGGCGCTGCCAATCGCCGCTTATGTATTGGTTTGGAATCCCGCTTTTGCAGCAGATCTGGTACCAGTGCGTGAAGCCATTGCTGGGATTCAGGATCCTCGGCTACAGTCTCAAATGTTTGTTCCGATTGTGACTGCGCATATTTTACCGGTTGGCTTGCTCGGGCTCTTCGCCATTTTTATGATCGGTGCCGCAGTTTCAACCGACGATTCCGCTTATCATTCATGGGGCGGAACCTTCCTTCAAGATGTGGTGATGCCATTTCGCAAGGAACCATTTACGCCGGAACAGCATCTTAAATGGCTTCGTTGGAGTATAGCTGGCATTGGAGCATTCGCCTTACTCTTTAGTTCTATCTGGCAGCTAAAAGACTATATTCTTATGTGGTTCCAGATCACCAGTTCCATCTATGTCGGCGGTGCCGGTTGTGCGATTGTCGGAGGGTTATACTGGAAACGTGGTACTGTACAAGGTGCATGGGCTGGTATGCTGACCGGTAGTGGTCTATCGGTGGGTGGTATTATTCTAAAGCAGTTGGTGCCTGACCTCTCCATCGCTGGGCTTACCGTCAACGGGCTGCATATGGCTACCTTTTCCATCCTGGTTTCCATTGTCTGCTATGTGCTGGTTTCACTCCTAACGAGTAAGGGGTCATTCAATCTGGATAAACTGCTCCATCGTCGTAAATACGCCATTGAGGGAGAGCATGTGATTCGCAATGAAAAGCGTTCGCGAATTGCACGGACCCTTGGTGTCACCGATGAGTTTTCAAGCTTCGATAAAGTGGTTTACTATGGTATGACGTTATGGACTGTTCTCTGGAGCGCCATCTTTATAGTTGGTACCGTTTATAACCTGATCTATGAAGTCTCTTCGACTTCATGGAAAGAATGGTGGGGGATCCACCTTGGCATTCTGTTGGGAGCTACGGTGATTTTTACTGTCTGGTTTACGCTTGGGGGTATTCGCGACGTATTCCGCCTGTTTAAGGATTTGAAGAAGCCCTCCCGCGATACGGATGATGATGGCTGGGTATAGTTCCCAATGCTCATACTATGGGGCGCTAAAAAGATGACATGGGAGTAGTTGCTAGACGCAAGAAATGGGCGAATTGCTGGGACTCGGTGCGCTATTGCTCCGAGCGCTGCCGACGGAGGCGGTCGACGGTATGAGCGAAGGCGTGCACTGTGTTTGGTTCTAGCGCGACCTGCGCGTTTTCGGGTAGTGCAAAAAATTGTCTGTAAATTCAGTCGAGCCTAGGATCGTAACGAAACCGACATTCTAAATGGCCTTCAAGTGCAAAGCAGAGCAGGGGAGTGCGATTTACCATCCCGTGCTTATACCACGGCGGGTAGGACATTGGCAGGGTCGGGTGCTGTTTCTGTTTGGGCTCAAAAACGGGTCACTCCGTAAATCTTTGAATCCCGCTATTTTCTATCCAATTTTAATTAACGCTTTTAAGCGCTACAGATTTTCAACATACCGCGGAGGCGAGCTATTATTGGCTAATCCCCACCGCAGAATCTGCCAAAATTTTTCAAACCTGACACTAAGCTGACAAAAACAAAAAACCAAAACTACCAACAAAAAACCGCAAGACCCTTATAGGTAACATCTTGCGGGTTTTTATATGTCCAAAAATGGTGGAGCATAGGAGAGTCGAACTCCTGACCTCTTGCATGCCATGCAAGCGCTCTACCAACTGAGCTAATGCCCCTTTACAGGAGATTTGGAAAATGGGTGGCGAATGACTCGCGTCAATAGTTTTTCATGGGAATTTTGCCTATGCTGGGATGGTGTGTTTCATCTTGTGGGGATTCGAGAGTCTCTGAAGTCGCCACTACGGGAATCAGCTGACTGCCGGTTAAAGAGGGTGGATCACATCAAGAGCTCCAGTGAGGCCGCTGCTGTCCAGCCCCATATGATCTCCGCAAAAATCGAGCATGTCGTCCTGTAATGGGGCGGTGAAGCTGACCGTGCCTTCGGGGAATTCGAAGTCGTAGCGGTAGCAGTGGAGGGCTTGGCGTTGGATCGGGAGGGCGGCTTCGAGGCGCTCGGTCCAGCCGTTTTCGATGAATTCGATGTAGAGCGTCTCGTCGGGGCCGTAGATTTTGTCGCCGACGATGCGGTGCTGGAGGTGCTCGGCATGCACACGAATCTGGTGTTTGCGCCCAGTCACGGGCTCGATGCGGCAGAGCGTGTAGCCGTTTTGTGCGATGAGCGGGACGAAGTCGGTGACGGCGCTTTGGGATGTCCGGTCGTAGCTGACTTCGGATTTGACGATGACGGGCCCGCCTTTGCGCCGGGCGATGGGAAGGTCGACATGTTGCGGCTCGCGAAGCTCGCCCTCGAGCAGGGCAATGTAGGCCTTTTTCACGATGCGGTTCTGGATCGCCATCTGGAACTTGCGGGCGACGGAGGGGCGCTTAGCGAAGATGACAAGGCCGCTCGTTTCACGGTCGAGACGAGCCACAAGGTGGAGTTTTTCGGCTCTCGTGTATTCGCGGACGACCCCCACTAAGCTCGACATGGGCCCGTTTTTCGAGGGGTGACAGATGAGCCAGCCTGGTTTGTTGACGATGAGTAGGTTGTCATCTTCTTGCACGATCCAGTTAGGGAAGTCAGCGGGATTGACGAGCGGGGCTTCTTCGCCGTAGGGATTGTTCATTTTTGAGTGGGAAGTGGCAAGTGGAAGAATTGCTGTCGATTATTTCCGGTGTTCTTCGAGGCGCATTTTACTGAGAATGATGCCGCCGACCCGAGTGACGACGACTATGGGCAGCTTGCTGCCAAGAAAGGCGATGCAGCGGTTTTTCCAGCCGGTAACGTGGATGGACCGCCCCTTGGCGATGGCGCGGAGAGTCCGTGTGGCAACTTCGTCGGAGGTCATGTCGAGGCCTT
>JADHSL010000108.1 GCA_016776925.1 Pirellulales bacterium
GCTGGTGGAGCAGCTGGAAACCTAGACAGTCACGGTTTGTTAGTACTGATTAATGGTGGGTTTGGATCTGCCATGTCTTATTCAATAAGAGCAAGTGGTAACATTACTGCTTATTCGGATGAGCGATTAAAAACTAATTGGAGGCCAATGCCTGAGGACTTTGTTTCTCGTTTAGCAGAAGTTCGTGTAGGTATTTATGACCGTACCGATGGGCAACAAATTACACAGGTTGGTGTATCAGCTCAATCCCTTCAAGAGTTATTACCAGAAGCAATTACAGCCGCCAAGGACGAAATGGGAACGTTATCAGTTAACTATGGTGGAGCGGCTTTGGCTTCGGCAGTAGAGTTAGCCAAGGCAATCAAAGAACAACAAAACGTTATAAATAAACAGCAACAAGAAATCACTGAACTTAAAGACGTGGTTTTGAAATTGTTGGAAAAACTGTCATAAATTAGTTGACATATGAACTAGTTTTTGATATAATAGAAATAAATTATAAATAGAATTATAACATAAAAGTTATTAATTAGGAGAAAATAAAATGGCACTTAGCACAGATTACACGTGGACTTGGAGTGTAACCTCCCTTAAGAAAAGGGATCAGGTAAATTCTGAAGGCGCAACTTTAGAAGGCGCTGTTGTCCAAACATATTGGAAAGTTGTTGGAGTTGATAGCGACGGTAACGAAGGAGAGTTCTCAGGAGCTACCCCTTTTACTGCAGTTAACGTACCAGCAGGATCATTTGCAGCATTTGACGATTTAACAGAAGCAACTGTTTTAGGTTGGATTCAAAATGTTGTGAATACAGACCAAGGATATGCAGATCATATTTCAGAAAGAGTAGCAGCACAAATTGATGAAGCAAATATTGAAGATGGAGTTATGCCTTGGGCACCTGCAGTTGAAGTTGTTTCACCACCTGAGCCTGGTGTAGATCCCGCAGCTGACCCAGAATAGGTTATAAACAATGACTTATTCTTGGACAATAGTATCTTTAGAGACCATCGACCAAGTTAATGGCGAAGGCGTAACTTTATCTAACGCAGTTGTTAAAATACATTGGGTTAAAACTGGCACAGCAGACAACAGTTCAAAAGGCAGCGTTGTAGGATTTCATAAACTTACAGCAGCCTCTGTTGGGGAAGCAGACTTTGTTAGCTTTTCTGATTTAACTGAAGCAACTGTTATTGGCTGGCTAGAAGCAGGTATACCTACTGAATTGATGGATTCTTATAATACAGCTATTCAGGATAAGATAGATAGCCAAGGCGCTAGTCCAAGAGCAATTCCTTGGTCTTAAATGAATAAATAAAATTTTGATCTATATAATGGAGATAACATGCATGATTTACGTCATCACGGTTTGGTGCACTATGCGCTAAAACGTGGAGGAAGCATCCATCCGATTACACTACCCAAAGAGTTAACTGGCGAGACAGGAATAATGAATCCTTCCATCTTTCAACACGAAGGAAGGATTCTATTGAACGTTCGCCATGTAAACTATACTCTTTACCATTCTGAAGGTAAACATTGGCCACATGTTTGGGGTCCTCTTCAATACATCCATCCAGAAAACGATATAAGTTTAACTACTTACAATATCATGAACGAGTTAAATGGTGACTTAGAAATTACTCATTCATGTAGGATTGACACTTCAGAACTTGATACCAAACCTACATGGAATTTTATCGGACTTGAAGATGGTCGTTTATTCAATTGGGAAGGCCGCCTATTTCTTTGCGGAGTTCGTCGAGATTGTTATGACGATAAAGGTAAAGGTAGAATGGAGCTACAAGAAATAGAATATATTAATGACTCATGGAAAGAAGTTGCTCGTTTCCCCATTCCAGCTCCTGGAGACGATAGCACGTATTGTGAAAAAAATTGGATGCCTGTTATTGATATGCCATGGCATTTTGTTAAATGGTGTAATCCTTGTGAGGTTGTAAAATTTGACATTAATAAAAGAACAACTACAACAGTTCATTTAACAGAAGATAAAATTAGCCTTGAAAAAATACCTAGAGATTTAAGAGGTGGTACTCAAGTATATCCAATCGGTAAAGGTAGAAGAATGACAATCACTCACGAAGTTGATTTAAATAAAGATGCCTTTGGTCGTAAAGATGGACATTATAACCACAGAGTACTTATATGGGATAAAGATTGGAACTTAGTGCATTGGACAAACGATTTCCATTTCTTAGGTACTCAAAAAGATCCTACAACAGGAAATGAATATAATATTGAGTTTGCGACTGGTATGATATTTCATAATGGTTATATTATTATTGCATTTGGTTATCAGGATAATGGTACGTTCTTATTAAAAATTCCTGAAGATGTATTCTTTGATTTTGTGAAGAGGTGTTAAAAAATGGATCTACAACAATTATTAGAAACTCATATTATGGATCCAAAGAATCCTCTAAAGATTTATAATTTAGCAAAAGAATATGATAGATTAGAAAATGGTGCAATGGGAGTATCTTTATATCTTAAAACTGCTGATATGTCAAAAGATCCAGAATTACAATATAAATCATTAATTGGTATTGCTCGATGTTACGATAGACAGAGAGATAGAAACTATACAACAGAAGGTTCTCTACTTGATGCTGCAGCTCTACTACCAAATAGACCTGAAGCTCATTATCACTTATGTGCAGTTTACGAAAAAATGAATAATTGGAAGAAATGTTTATTACATGCTAACTTAGGATTAAATATCGAAGATCTTACTCCTAATGAAGAATTAGGTTTTCCTGGTAAAATAGATTTAGAATATTATCAAGCCTTGGCTAAATGGTCCATTACAGCTCAACAAGATGGTAAACAACTATTCTTTAATCTAAAACATAAACGCAACCTAAGACCCGATTTATTAGAAAAAGTTAACTTGGCACTAAAGTGGAATTTTTATCCTGATGTTATTCCATATGAAGCTTCAGATATTGAAAGATTTAAATTCTCGTTTGATGGCATAGAAGAAATTAAAAATAATTATTCTAAACATTTTCAAGATATGTTTGTTTTATCTGCGTTTAGAGGTAAAAGAAATGGTTCGTATTTAGAAATTGGTTCAGGCGATCCTCATGTTCATAATAACACCGCATTGCTTGAAGAACAGTTTGGTTGGAAAGGCATTTCGATTGATAACTCAGAAGCATTGTGTTATGAGTTTAAACAAGCAAGAAGAAATACTGTAATTTGTGCAGATGCAACGGATATAGATTACACAGATTTATTTCAGAAACATTGTGTTGATAATAAAATAGATTACTTACAAATTGATTGTGACGAATTATCAATATCAGTATTAGAGCTTATTCCTCTAAAAACATTTAAGTTTGGAGTAATTACTTTTGAACACGATTCGTATCGTCTAGGTACTGATAAAAAGTTTGCTGCTAAAAAGATATTAGAAGCTGCAGGATACATTTGTGCTGTGCCTAATGTAGGATTTCATATAGACGGTTATCCTTATGAAGATTGGTATTATCATCCTGATGTTGTAGATATGCCACAAGAAATGAAATCAAAGAAAGATGTTAACTTTATCTGGGATTATATGATGGGACCTATTAAAGAGGAAGAATAATGATTACTGTAGTTGCCACTGGTGGATTTGACCCAATACATTCAGGACATATTGAATATTTAAAAGAAGCAAGTTTATGTGGCACTCAATTAGTTGTAGGTGTTAATTCTGATGCTTGGTTAAAAAGAAAGAAAGGTAGATACTTTATGCCTTTTGAAGAACGAGCAGCAATTGTTAAAGCACTAAGTTGTGTTAATGAAGTCTTATCATTTGACGATAAAGATGGAAGTGCCATACACTGTCTAGAACAAGTTAAACTATTATACCCTAATGATACCATTGTATTTGTAAATGGTGGTGATAGAACATCAGATAACATCCCTGAGATGGCAGTAGAGGGTATTGAGTTTGAGTTTGGAATTGGTGGAGAAGATAAAAAGAATTCATCAAGTTGGATACTCAAAGAATGGTCACAACCTACAACTCAGCGTAAATGGGGAACATATAAAGTATTAGATACTAACGGTCAATGGAGAGTTAAAGAATTAAGTTTTGATGTTGGCCAATCGTTAAGTGACCAAAAACATTTTCATAGATCTGAACATTGGCATATTGTAAGTGGTTCTGTTTTAATGGAACTTGATAGAGACGATGGAATGCCAGGATCAAAGCATACCAAAATTTATCATGCGGGAATGAGTGTTGACATTCCAAAAGAAACATGGCATAGAGCAACTAACGTTGGTAAAGAATCAGCAAAAGTAATTGAAGTATGGCTTGGAGATAAACTCGAAGAATCTGATATTGAGCGCCGCGATTAATGTATAAATAAAACTATAATTTATTTAAACGCTAATAGTCTAGGAGACGAAGATGGCAATTAAAATAGCTGGGACACCAGTAATTACTGATGCTAAACTTATTGGTACATCTGATGGTAACGCAACATTCTTTGATGATGTTAACTTTACAAACTTCCATCCAGATGTACAAACAATTCCCGCGAGTGGTGCAGTAACAATAGGTGATAGCGACGACGGCGCTGCCTCAAGCCAAGGTTATTCTGCGTTTAGTTTCGTTATGACTCAAAACTTGCAGTTTTCTTTTAGTCCCGCTGGGGCTTTTTCTGATGGCCACTTCGGCAGTCATTTTACTATATACTTAGACCGTGCAGCTGCTGGGTATACTCCAACTTTTGTTTCTCAATTTGCATTTACAACAACACCAAGCTGGTCAAGCGACAGATATTGGACAATCAATGGTGTAATATGGCCTGACGGTGTGGCAAGATGTACCGCTGTACCTTTTGACGCAGTTAGTACTCCATCATCTTCATTTTCAAATTTCTTAGATGGTGGATTGACAGATCGCTGGGACAACACCGATAATTCTTATGGGTCAGGGACACCGTGGGCCGCAGCTTGGATGTCATTTATTCATAATGCGGCAAATAATAGAGTTAATGTAACTCACGGACATGGAAATTCAAGACAAGGTTCTACTCAAGTTACTACATATGCAAACTATACGGGCCTTACTGGAATAACATCAGTTGAAGTTCAGTATAATCCAGGCTCTCAAAGTTGTTCAGGTTCTAATTGTGGAAGCAATTCAGGACAAAGTTACGGGCCTCTACCAACTGATGATGGCTACAACGCAGGAACTTATTATAATTGTAATTCGTCAACGGTATTCTTTGGTTGGTCAGCAGAAGTAGATTCAAGTTCAGGTAATGATTCTCATACTTATGCAACCTTTAACTCCTCGGATCCAGATTTTAGAATTAAAATTGTATGTAATGAAGGTACTTTTTATTCAACGGCCGATGTAGGTGGATTAAGTGTATTTTGTAATTACGGGCCATCGGCAGGATTTAACCCAGGACCAGGACTCTAATTATGGCAATTAAAATAGCAGGAACAACAGTTATAGATAATTCATCAAGCGCGCCTTTAGCTGGGGTGCAGTTTAAAAATCTTACTGGAGTAGAAGGTGAATATGATAATGTTCAGCCAAAATACTCAACACAAACACTTGGCACAGGCAACCTAACTCCATCTATGGCAAATGAACATCAAGAGTTTTTAACGCTAAGCGGAGGTAATGTAGTCATACAAGGAATATCTGGTACTACAGGCGGTGACCAATTTACATATTTTGTTGACGGCACTGACCAGTTATACGATTTAGCATTTGGTGGAAGTGGCATAACTTGGGTTTTTGAAAATGATTCAGAACCTGATTGGTCTACCGCAAGATATTGGACCATTGTTATAACATCTTGGGACGCAACTATTCACACAGTCACAGCGACAAGTTGGGGAGCATAAGAAATGGCTTTAACAGGATTATTTAAATCATCAAAAGTTGAAAGAGAAGACGCAGATGGTAATGTATGGGAAGAATGGATTCAATATCCAGAACACGATAATGAAGATGATAATTTTACCGAGCTTCAAGCAGCGCTTCGAAGGTTAACAGGAGATTAATAATGGCGATTAAAATAGCAGGAACTGACGTAATTGACGACGCAAGGATATTAAAAAACGTTGCTGGAAACGTAGCAAGAATTAAAACAAATAATGCTGCTTATGGAATTAGTTCAACTACTAATAATATAAATTTCTCAACACCAATGATGAATTGTATATTAAGTGCTGATACTACTTTTACTGAAACTTCTGTGACAGCTGGAAACTCTGCTCAGATGTTATTAGACCTTAGCACAAGTGATCATACTCCGACGTTTTCAAGTAACGTGAATTGGGCAAATGGAACAACTCCAACGTGGACAAATTATCAAAGATGGCATTTGTGTTTTACTGTGGTATCTTCAACCGAAATCAGAGCAACTGCTTTTGGATATACTGCTAATGCTGGTGGTACTCCTCTTGGTTGGGCAGGAGCTACTACAATTACTGCTAGAGAAGGTGGAACTCTACTTACCGGAGTATCAGACGAACACGTAAATCTGAGTTATGGAGTACAAAACCCCGTCGTCGCGACTTCTTCTTGTAGAGTAAATTTTTATAGCAGATCTGGAGGTGGTTCAGAAATATTCTTTATTCCAAATGGTGTTGATGGAGCTACTAACGGATATTATACTCAATCCTCAGGCGCATTTGTATCAAGAACATCCGGACAGTCAACTGAAATATGGGAAGAAAACACAATATCGCCAGACTCAACTCGATGTGTTCTTAAATCAACCGGTGGAACTATTATATCAGATACAGGATATGTTTCGTCAGCAACAGTTGGAACCGGCGCAAACATATCAGTAACCGCTATTGCATCAACTGTTTCTTCTTTAGGAACAAACACAGACAATGAGACAGTCACAAGACTTATTGAATGTTGGGCTCGAAAGTCAGGATACGAAGATACTAAATTAGCTACCTGGAGATTTGAGGCTAGTGCACAGGCAACAGGATCTGGATGTTTCCTTGGATCGGCTAACTTATATATGTGGAATGTTGATACCAATGCAGTTAGTATTATGACGTTAGATTCAGCTTACAGCCAATGGACAAGTAAAGGATATGACGATCGTTTACGCGTTATTGGAAAGGACGGTTTAGCTAAAGAAATTGAAGAATTTAGAACTTTCCCATTACAAGATAATTTTTATGCTATAAACGGAAGCGATGCTTTTGTTTCAAGTACTCACCCATTCTTAACAACTGACGGTTGGAAATGTCCTGGAGAAGATACTGATAGCCCAGATTATCCAGACCTCAATATAACACAGCTTGCAGTAGGCGATATATTAAAGAAATATAATTCTGAAACAAATGAATATTATGATGAAGAAGTTACTTCAATCGACAAGGGACCAGAAAAAATTAGAGATGTATATTCACTTAGTGTTGGTGGAGATAATACATACATTGTTAATGGACACATTGTTCATAATAAGTAAAGGAAATAAAAAATGCCAAGTCATACATTTAATACAGTAGCAGGAACAACCGCAACTGGTGGAACTGGCGGTGCGGCCGCAGGTGTTACTAGTAATGTAATTACAGACCTTGTTGCTTCGGTTAGTGAAGGAAGTGGATTTATTCATGCTCAACAAGCAATTAGCGGCAACACAGCTAACGTTAAGACGAGATGGGGTTTAAATTATTATGTTAGCGGAACTTCAGGATTAAGATTAGTTGCTACTGATGATAGTCAAGCAACTGGAACTGGCAGTGGAGCTCGCACTGACTATGCTTACGCAAGAGGACCTAACTCAGCAAGTAATGCGCAAACAACATATAACGACAAGACTGGAGGTGTTACAGCCAATAGTGGCAGCACAGGTACTTACGAATGGAGACAAACAGAGTTTACTGATGGTGAAGGATTTACAGAAACAAGACTAGATGTTATATGGAACGGCGCTACTGTATATACACAAATATTTTGGTTTGGCGCAACTGAAGTGGTGGGTACTGACGGATTCACATATACAAGAGGTTCTATTTTTTCTGGGGTCGGGACTACTCCGGCGCGGTATGGATTAACTCGAAGCAATCCAGGAAAAACAATCTACATAAATAATACTACAAGTGGAAATATTACTGGTATAAAAATGAAATTGGTCGTTACCACTGTGTCCGAGCCAGGTGGCGGTCAAATTGTTGCGTTGCGTAGCTTGACTAATACTTCTGGAGGAAGTGCTTCCGGAAATCTTGGTCCCATTACAACTACCGGCACTTATGACAGTGGATGGTTAACAAGTGGCATGAGTACTGGATTAACTGTAGTGTGTAATCATGTGCCAAATATTGCTACATCCATACCCAGTGATATCCAGTACTTTTTTACAGGACGCGGAGAATTGTGGGCAAGGGCAAGTGGTGTAAGTGATACAAAAGTAAAAGATTTTAACTTTGCTGTAAGTACAATAGCCCAATTATAGCCTTATAGTATAGTAAGTAAATAAATAATAAAAATAAAGAGTAAATTAAAATGGCACAACCAACAACAAGAGAACAATTCAAAGGCTGGGTACTCCGTAAGCTAGGTGCTCCTGTGATTGATATTAATGTGTCAGATGAACAGATTGATGACCGTCTT
>JADHSL010000017.1 GCA_016776925.1 Pirellulales bacterium
ATCACTACCTTTTAAAACGGATTGATAGCTGTCCAGCCTGAGTCCTGCCTCTGAAATTTCTTCAGAGTGACACTCATAACATTTGGCAACCAAAAGTGGACGTACCTTTGTCTCAAAGAAGCGTTCTTCATCATGAACGCTTGCTTTTGACCCAATTGAAAAAGAGGCCCCTGCAAGCAGAGTCACCAAGAAGGCTGTTTGGACAACTAGTCGTTTTTGAAGTGGATACACTCTTTTTTCCGCATGAATAAAAATCGGCTTAACCCGTCTTCAATCATACTAATCTCCTTCACCGGACAAGTCTTACTTCTCGTTCGTATTTGAATGAAAACCAGCATTTTTAAGCCCGCTATATGGGTATTCACATCAGCCGAACAGAGGGGTAACAAGACAGTTACCACGTTGACTTGTCTTCTGAATGAACGAAGTGCTGACAGAGAAATTCGGGAAGCATCCGTTCACAGAACTTCAATGGCAATCAAACCCATAGCAAATCGTCATAGATTCATTCTGCGTTCACGCGTGAATGCGTTTTAGTAGCTACCCCATGGGCCTCGAATTGCGTGAACACCAAACTGCACGGTATCACTCGGGTGTTGAGGTGTTGGCATAAGTGGACGAGACCCTGGCGCGTAGGCAGCACCGGGGTATGGTTTACGGTACTGCTGGTAGAGAGGCATCACGCGTGAACTCGGTACACCCCAACTGTATTCACTCACAAACTCTGCCGTCGGTGGCACCACCAGTGGAACAGGCCGCCCGACGTCTGGGTTGTACCAGCCACTATGCCAACTCTTGTTTCTTCCCCTTAGAAAATATCGTTTTTCTGCTGCTCCATGACCTCCTGCATCAACAGCTTGTGAAAAAGTAACAGCAACAATGACAGCAATCATTGCACGGCTGAACAGTAAGAATAGGGAGGTCTTCATAAGTCAGCTTCTTTCCTTGCTGGTTTTGAACATCACACTTCGTAATTCTGTATTTACCACCAATACACATGGGTATCGTTTCGCGTGCCCATCGCTCCGGAACAGCGTATGTACCGCCGTCGGTGCTGATAGAGAAACTCATGGGGCATGAACGGTGGATACGTAACCCATGTATGACCAACACGAGCTGGCACAGGCTGTGGTGACACGTAGAGCTGGGCTCCCACGCCCGGATACGGACCGGGAGGAATCGGCGGGTAATAATAGTTTGAGAACACATCTGGTACTGGGGCCTCGACACCCCCATTTATTGGGTTGGCATGAACAGACTGTGAAAACAATCCCGCAGTGATGACAGCACACAGCATCATGATGGCGAGTCGGGTTCGTCGAACACTCATTGTTTTTCCTCCATGAAAGCTCTCATTTCATTACTTTGATCGCCTGCCAAATCCCTCTCACGCACGAGAGCCGGGCACTCAGGAATCACAGGACGGCCCTCCATGGCCCTAAGCAGTGATCCATCACGATCCCTCCAGGGAAGAAATCCCCCTGAAAACGCTTCGGCATACCAGCCCCAGTAGCATCATGGAGACACCTGCGAAGCCATTCCAATAACCCCACGGATAAAGTCTGCCCCGGCAGACCTATCGGTACGGTTGGATTTTGAACAGGAAATATCACTACACTTTGCCTCACTTACCCGGACCACCGAAATCCGGACTTTATTCCAGTCAAATCCCCGAATTCGTAGAACTATGGCCGCTTCTTCAACAAGAACCAGGAA
The DNA here is from genome assembly GCA_016776925.1 of Pirellulales bacterium. Lineage (GTDB taxonomy): Bacteria > Planctomycetota > Planctomycetia > Pirellulales > UBA1268 > UBA1268. The sequence continues at coordinate 1,717 of JADHSL010000017.1, forward strand.
AAAGAAAAAAACGAAAGCCCGTTCCTCTCGTGGCACGACGACTCAAGAGAGTTCAGCCTCGGTAGCAGAGGTAAGAAGACCACGAACAAAACGGCGAGCCACTGCTCAGAAACTCGCGACCGGACAACGAGATATTTCGGTCAGTGAGTTCTTTGCAAAGAATCGCCACCTACTCGGCTTTGACTCTCCGAGAAAAGCACTGCTGACGAGTGTGAAAGAGGCTGTCGATAACTCACTCGACGCGTGTGAAGAAGCAGGCATCCTTCCCGAAATCTGGGTCCGTATTGATCAGGCCGGTGAAACTGGCAATCGGTTTGCTGTCAGCGTACAGGACAACGGGCCAGGTATCGTTCGAAAACAGATACCCCTTATCTTTGGAAAACTTTTATACGGATCAAAGTTTCATCGTTTGAGAATGAGTCGAGGACAACAAGGAATTGGTATCTCTGCTGCAGGAATGTATGGAGTACTTACAACCGGCAAACCGGTAAAAATTATTTCAAAGACTTCTCGTAAAGATCCAGCACACTATTACGAACTACGTATCGACACAAAAACAAACCAACCTGAAATTCTTAATGGCCGAGGTGCGGGTGTTGATATTCCACCCGGCAAGGCTGGTGATGCCATGATGCACAAGCGTGGCATCGAATGGGTAGCAAGAAATGACCTTGATGAAGACACTGAGCATGGAACGCGTGTCACAATCGAGATGGAGGCAAAATTTCAACGCGGTCGTGGCAGCGTAGAGGAATACTTGGAGCAAACGGCAATTGCAAACCCTCACGCCCGTATTCATTTTCAGGGGCCAGATGGGAACGATCGGTTGCTGGAACGAGCAAACCATGAACTCCCTCCAGAGCCAAAAGAAATAAAACCACACCCTTACGGTGTCGAACTTGGCCGTCTTGTCACGCTGCTCCAAGAGCAGCCAAAAATGACATTGTCGCAATTTCTCAACCAAAGTTTTTCTCGTGTATCACCCACAACAGCTCGAAAACTTTGTAACGCTGCGGATCTTTCTACACGTATTAGTACAGGCAAGCTGGGACGTGGTGAGGCCGATGCTCTTTACACAGCTATCCAATCAACCCGAATTCCACCACCCGCTACAGACTGCGTCGTACCAATCGGTGAACAGCGACTATTGGCAGGGCTTCATCAAGTCGTGCCTGGTGAATTTTTTACAGCTGCAACACGACCTCCTGGAGTCTATCGAGGAAACCCTTTTGTCATCGAAGCTGCCCTCGCATACGGAGGTGCTGTCGCTGCAAGAAAAGTTTCACTGGAAGCACTCACTGAACTTGCGGCTGAGAGTGATGCACGAAGCCTTCGCCAATTTCTTGCAACCACGTTTGGCGGTGTTGGCACAGAAGCGGCTGATAAAATTTTAAATGAAGCGAAGCTAGCACCTCGTCAATCTCCCTCAAAGCTCAAAAAAGCGGCGATGCGAGATCTCCACGAGGCTATGAAGCATGTCAATCTCGATGAAGGCCAAAGCATGAATGTCCTTCGCTTTGCTAATCGAGTACCGCTTCAATTTCAACACGCAGCCTGCGCAATCACGCAGACCATGTTGTCAACGAACTGGCGATCATATGGCCTCTCACAATCACGGGGAAGCCTTCCAAGCGCCCCGATCACTGTGATGGTTCACATGGCAAGCGTGTGGGTACCTTTTACCAGTGAATCAAAAGAGGCGATCGCCTCCTATCCAGAGATACAAAAGGAAATACGTTTAGCCCTCCAAGCGGTAGGACGAAAACTTGGCATGTACCTCAGGCGACGACTGAAAGTTGCACAGGAGGGCCAACGCCGAACAATTTTTCTTCGCTATTTAGGTGAGGTAGCTACAGCGGTTGCAACTATAAACGGGGGGAATCGGGAAAAAATCTACGAGGAACTCCTACGGGTTGCAAAGAAGAAAACATCCGAAGCAGATATTAAACTCGACGAATCTGGACAACCCCTGGAAGAACCTGAAGAACTTAACCTCGGCGACAACGTAATTATTGTTTCAGAGCATGACCATCAAAAACAAAATGATGATGAAGAGGATGAGGAAAAACCAAAGCCAAAGTTAAGGAAAAAGACAAAGAAGAAAGTAAGAAAAAAACGACGAGTGAAAAAGTAACAGTACGACACAGTTGTATTGCAAAGACTATACAACGAGCACACAAGCAGATCCTCGATCGAATTGTCGTCCGGAAATTCTTTTCTGAAACACTTTTCTAGACACCTGCTTCCTCAAACCGCTCTTCGATTTCCCCCATTCCTTCCTCTAATCCTTCGATACGCTCGTTCAGCTCTTCGGCTACCCCTATTTCCTCTTCAAGCTCTTCAACACGCTCGTTCAGTTCTTCAATTCGCTCATTGAGTTCCATAAACCGTTCGCGAGCCTGCTCCATCATTTCTCGTGATCGATGCATACCCTCTTCGATTCGCTCGCGAATTTCTTCGTGTGTTCGATGAGCCTGCTCTGCCATTTCGGGTCGCTGTCGCATTCGGTCAGTCATGTCATCTCGCATGTGACGATCATGACCAGGACGATCAAAATTATGTCGTCGACCTTCTTCTTTCATCCTCTCTTCATTTCCAAAGTGCTCTGGCCCATGTGGTGGACGATACCCATTTGGATTGTGTCCACCAACAACACGATGCTCGATACGATCAAGGCGTGTGATCACTTCATCAAAACGTCTCATCAAATGATCCATTATCGGACCACCTTCGTTACTGAACTGTTTGTGATCGTGCATTGGCTCTCGGCCTCTATCAGGGCGATCTGGGGCACGCTCTTTCCGGGGCCTATTGCCTTGTTGCTGTAAACGAGGTGGCTCTTCTGCACTCAATCGCCACTGCGGAGCAAGGAACACAACGGCAAGACCAGCAAGTATGGTGACTGGAACGAATGCTGTTTGTTTCATTAGAAATTCCTTTATGCCAGAATAGTTCAAAGTTTTGTGTTTTTTACAAGATGTTCGTGTGTTCAAGTACAGTATGACAAGCAGCGAGCGAATTCTTATTCATCTAGTCGCCTCTTTATATGAACGATTCTATTTGGAAAAAGTTGCCCGATCCAGCACTTCTCGATTTTGGAGTTGATCGCTCGGGAACTGGCTATCGTCTTGAAAAAATGGGGAATGTTGTTCTGATTCGGCCCCTCCCCTCGACAACGGCAAGACAACAGAACCCAGAACTCTGGGAAGAGGCGCATGCCTTTTTCCGCGAATCGCGGCGAGGCACTGGTGATTGGGAGTTCACGGCTCCCCCGCCTGATCCATGGCATATTGAGTTTCCACTTCACGGCGGTCCGCTTCAGCTTCATGTGCGACCATCACCGTCAGGACAAGTTGGAATTTTTCTGGAGCAGGTACCTCAGTGGCAATGGCTTTCTAAAATAACGCCAAAAGGGAGTCGAGTGCTCTCACTGTTTGCACACTCAGGTGCAGCCACACTCGCCTTAGCCCAGGCTGGTGCTGAGGTAGTGCACGTGGACAGCTCGCGTCAATCGCTCCAACTAGCTCGAAGAAACGCCACGGCCTCTCATCTTGACGCCGCATCCATTCGATGGATCTGCGAAGATGCACAACGATTTGTCACCCGAGAAAGAGCCCGTGGCAACACCTATGACGGCTTTGTGCTTGATCCACCGTCATGGGGTCATGGCCCAAAGGGAGAAGCCTTCTCTATCGACAGGCATCTTGCATCACTTCTGACAGATTGCGCACAGTTACTTTCTCCAACGGCACAGGGGCCAATTCTTCTCACCGCACACTCCCCCGGATGGCATCATCAGCGATTGGCAACAGCACTCGCATCTGCACTTCAGGCGGTATCATGCAAAATGCTGCCAATCTCCAGTGGTCCACTCTCATGTATGGATCTTGATAGACGACAGCTCCTTCTCGGCGGGTTTGCTCGCTCGAGTGGTATTGGGGACACATCACAATAAGATGGTTTCAGCAAGGAGATCACAGAATTGTCAGTGCTTCAATCAATACCAACTACTGAAACGATTACGAGCCCATCGAATGCTCGTGTTCGATCCACGATGAAGCTGAGGGATGCAACAGCTCGGCGTCAGACGGGCCTCACCCTCATCGATGGACAACGGGAAATACAGAGGTGCCTGACTGCTAAAAAAGAAATTGTTGAAATATTCTTTGAAGCTGACAGATTGTCGTCCCTGCCAGACACTGAGCAGGAGATCTTTGCATCACTCCTTCACCAAGCCTCCGCCCAAGGCTGCTCATTGACATCACTGAGCAGCCGACCCTTTTCAAAAATTGCTTTCGGAAATCGCAACGAAGGGCTTGTTGCGGTTGCGCGTTTTCAAACTGATTCAGTAGCAGAATTTAAGCCTCGTCCGGATGCACCGATTTTTATTCTCGAGGGAATTGAGAAGCCGGGCAACCTTGGTGCAATTTTTCGCACAGCTGATGCGGCTGGCTTTGGTGGCATTATTATTTGCGGAAAAGGGACTGACGCTTCGAATCCGGCTGTGATTCGCGCTAGCTTAGGCACTGTGTTTAGTATGCCGGTTGCATGCGATACAACGCCCACCGTTATGCAATGGTGTATTTCTCGAAAACAAAATATTGTTGCCGCCACGCCCAATGGCACCACTCCCTGGCATGCAGTTGAATTTGCAAATCAACCGGCCATCCTGCTGGGCAGCGAGGCGAATGGGCTTTCTTCACTCTGGCTGGAGGCTGCAACAAAAAAAAACATAGCTTTAGAGACTGTTGCTCTTCCGATGCTTGGCCTTGCGGATAGCCTCAATGTTTCGGCAACAGCTGCCGTACTAGCCTATGAATCATTACGGCAGCGAGAGCTCTGACCAGAGAACTTCAACGTGAAAGAACATCAAAAAATGCCTCACGATAATTCAATAGACACCACCTCGCTTGCTACAGAGCTAACCACGACTCTGGAAGCGAATGGTATCGATGCCATGTTTCAAAAACTTGAGAATTCACTTCGTCATTCTTGTCGTTGGCACAGCCTCTTCGATGCCCATCTCTTACGAGCCCGTGCAACTCTCGGACTCCCTCTTGTTGGACCTGTGGCAGACGCTGATAAGGAGACTAAGAAAAAACTTGATGAGCAAACAATTGCTGCATGCCGGGAAGTTGGCTGGAAGTTTTTTGATGAAGGGCAGATTGCTTCCGGATGGATGTATCTACGAGCAGCCGTTGAAACACACGAGGTCATAGATAAGCTCAGCCAAATCGCCTCTCGGCTCCTTGAACAAGAAGAGTCTGTGGCTGATGAAGAAGAATATCAGCCGCTTCAGGAAATCATCCAATTGGCCCTCTGGGAAAACCTTGACCCCGCTCTTGGTATCCGTGTGATGCTGGCTGCTCAGGGAACCTGCAATGCCGTTACCGCTTACGAACAGTCTGTTGCTGGACTTCCCCCAACGCAACAGGAACCTGTTGCAAAAATCATGATCAACCATCTCCACGAAGAGGTGTTTGAAAATCTGTCCAGAGACCTTATTGAACGTGAACTGGTTGATGTGAATAGAATCGATGAAATAAAGAATCGCCAAGGCACACTTGTCGATCTTCTAGAAGCTGCTGATGGTCTTTCGAACGAAGAAAGCATTCATGTAGATGCCTCACACCTCCAGGCAGTACTTCGATTTGCCAGAATATGTACTGACTCTGTTGACGTTCAACGCGCCCACGCTCTGGCATGCTATGCATGCCGCCTCCCGAAGGAATTCCAGTATGCGGGTGATACGCCATTCTCAGATTTTGGAGTAGCGTCGCGCCTCTTTTACTCAGCACAATTGGACAAAGAAACTGATCAAGCCATTGCATTTTTTAGACAGGAAGCAGAACAGGCAAATGAGTATGAGGCCCCCACCGCCTGGGATGTGCTCGCAGTATTAGCAGCTCGGATCAATCGACCAGATGACGCACTCAGCGCCATTCTTGCTCGCCCCGCCGAAACAGGCCCATCCCACAATTCACCACTTGCTGCAACGCTACCGCCGCTTGTGGAACTATCACACAAAGCTGGTGGTGGTGAAAAACTACGAGCCGCATGCATTGAGAGAGATGATCTTATCACCTACGCTGCATCACTTGCTCGTGATAGTGCACCATAGCAAATATTATTTCGACACAGTTGGGGTCTGCTGTCAGTCAAGCCAGTATCGCGGCTTCAAACAATTCAACCAACCTCGTGGGCCGCAGGTATGACAGGCATATTCAGTTGTATAGCCACACTGCTTTGGTGACCAAAACCCTTTTCCTGGGGGCATCTGCCAGGGCGCGAGGAGATCGAGTGAGGGCGACTGAAAGCCTCCTCCGACCCACTCATTCCTGCAGTTACAGGGATCCGGATGAAACGGTTCATCACAAAACGCACCCCAATACCGTGGGCCACAGCCGGTATCACCACAGGGCGGTGTCTTCCCGCCGTAAGGGCCTTTGCATTTTCTGCACTCACCAGCCGATGCAGAACAAACAAATTGTCCTGTAGAACAAATAAGAACAGCACATAGTACGATCAGTTGTAGAGCAGTATTTTTCATACAGACGATATCGACAGACCACGTGTGACGCTGTTTGGGAAAAGAATTCCGCTGGTAACGACTCTATGGCTTCACCAGAGTCACAGGGCTTCCCATTTTCCACCAACTGCGGCAATAGAGTGAATTAACGCACATCCACAACATCGGCTGGGGCATTTGCAAGCGCTCGTTCATAGACTTTCTGATACTGCTGAGCACTCACCTCCCAAGACCAATCTTGCTGCATAACGCGATAGACAAGGTCTTGCCAAAGCGTTTTATTCCCATGGGCAGCGAGGGCACGCTGAACAGCTTCTTCAAGAGAAGCTGATTGAAAATCCTGAAAGACAAAACCGCTTGCCGTGCCATCAGCACGTGTCTGATCGTTGACATCAACAACCGTATCTACAAGACCACCAGTGGCTCGAACGACGGGAATCGTGCCATAACGAAACGCATAAAGCTGTGCTAGACCACAGGGTTCATACTGGCTTGGCATGAGGAGAATATCCGCTGCTGCCTGAATCAGATGTGCGAATACTTCATCAAAACCGATCACCACATCAATAGCACCTGGATGCTCCGAGGCGACAACTTTTAGTGCTTCTTGCAATTGGGGATCACCAGCACCCAATACAACAAATCTCGCATTCCCTGATCCTGCCATACGGTGAAGAAGGTCGAGTACAAGACTGACACCTTTCTGTTCAGCAAGGCGACCAACAAATGCCACCAATGGGCGATCATCAGGAGCGGCATGTCCAAGCCGAGCAGCAAGTGCAACTCTCGCCGTATACTTCCCCTGCTTGAAGTCATCATCACTGTAATGCCGAGGAATCAACTCATCTGTTCTCGGGTTCCACGTCTCAACGTCAATTCCATTGACTATGCCAGTTAAATCAGACGCACGTCCTGCGAGCACTCCTTCAAGTCCACAACCGCCAGGGGCAGCCTGTATCTCCTGAGCATAGGTTGGACTTACTGTTGTCAATTGATCTGCAAAAACAATACCTGCTTTCAGCATATTGAGTTGGCCATAAAACTCGAGCTGCCGCCAGTTGAAGTACTTCCAGTGAAATCCGGTCAGAAGCATGTCCCAATGCCAAAACATTCCCTGGAAGGCCATATTATGAATTGTTAGAACGGAACGAGCCTCTGACAGCGTTGGCCACGACTGATACAGCAGTTTCTGGTATGCGGGGACAAGACTCGTCTGCCAGTCATGGCAATGAATAATATCAAAGGCATGAGGCTGTCGAGCAGCCACCTCAAGCGCTGCTCTTGAAAAGAAGATAAATCGTTCAGCATTATCGGCATAGTCTTCCGCGCCACCATAGAGGGTGTCTTGATCGAAGCAATGCGTATTCCCTATGAGAAAAACATTATGTTTTTGATCCGGAAGGGAACATGAATAAATAGTAGCTTCAAGATTTCGCTGCCCAACGGGAACGGAAAACTGCATATCCGTTTTCTGGATTGGCAGATTTTTTTCAAAAACCTCACGATAGGCTGGTACAACGAGCGTGCAGTCACAGCCCGCACGCTCAAGCGCATCTGGAAGCGCACCGGCGACATCGGCAAGCCCCCCGGTCTTGGCAAAAGGTGTTGCCTCGCTAGAAATCTGCAGTACCCGCATCCGGACAGTATTCTCCTCAGACGCTCTCTCCTACCGATCATGAACGAAACCCGCTACCGTGTAGCATACCCTCCAGCCTTAGAGATGACTTCCTCCGACGGTGTTCGATATGCCACTTGTAAACCCCGCTAGCGTATTTAATCTCCGATTTCCCTGTCTTTGGAGGGAACGGCTCTGGCCTCCAGCAGAAAGCCATATCGACAAGTCGTGCTCTCTACCGCGGCTGGCAGGACTAGCGGGCGTGCCTGATATCCTCGAAATTGCCATCGGCTGGAACGAAGCAGGATTCGGTATTCGTGCACAAGTTGAAGGACTTTCAGGGAATCGCTGGTGTCAGCCAACAAAACCTGAAGATAGTGACGGACTCCATCTCTGGATTGCAACTCGTCCAACGGGTGAAAGTCACCGCGCGGGCCGTTTCTGCCGACGGCTCGCTCTTCTTCCAACTGGTGGTGGAAAATCTGCGGACAAACCGGTAGCTGTTGCTGCGCAAATTCCACGAACGAGTGAAGAGGCCTCCCCGTTGCCTCCTGAGGCAGTTTTCATTGAATCAGTCACATCCGAAACAGGGTGGAAAATAGAAGCTTTTCTCACAGCTGCCGCGCTTCCAGGATGGGACCCCGAGGAAAGCCCACGACTTGGTTTTTTTGCTGCAACCGTTGATCGACGTCTTGGAAAGATACCTGCCTTTGGGACACCCGAATTTCCTTGGGAGAGTGATCCAACAACCTGGGCCGAATTACTACTCACCCGTTAAGGAGGAAATGGAAATATTTTTTATGACGGAAAGTAAGGACTACCTTACAGAAGGCTTCCTGGCTTAATGAGATCGCTTAGTAAGGAACTTCCAACGAGTCGTTGAATGACTGAATACGAAGCCGAGCAGGTGGCAAACTCTTGTGAAAAATTTTCCCGTATGGCTTGGTAATCATTCGAGGGTCAAGAATAATTACTCGCCCTGTATCCTCTCGGGTGCGGATCAATCGGCCAAAACCCTGCTTCAGTTTGATCACTGCCTCAGGCAATTGGTATTCAGCAAAGGCATTCCCACCAGCCTGTTTGATGGCCTCGATGCGAGCGGCAATAAGTGGGCGGTCAGGCACCGCAAACGGAAGGCGTGGAATAATCACCTGAGTGAGCAGGTCACCAGGAAGATCAATACCCTGCCAGAAGCCATCTGTACCAAGAAGTACTGCCTGTGGGGTACTACGAAATTCTTCCAGCATCTGTCCACGAGAGAGTCCGTCGGCCTGACTCACGAGTCGAATCTTGTTACGAATACAAAATCCAGCAAGTTCACCCGATGCGCTGGCAAGTGCTTGATGACTTGTAAAAAGCACCATTGTCCTGCCTTGCTGATCAACCACAAAGGAACGAAGCATTTCTGCGACTGCCCGATCATACTCGTGTTTACTACTTGGATCTGGCAGCCGGTTTACAAGAACAAGTTCTGCTTGTGATTCATAATCAAATGGACTGTCTAACTGACGCTTGATTGCTGATTCGACGCCAAGCCTTTCGCACAAATAATGAAAACCGATCTCTTTGGCATCATGTTCGTTCTCTGTATCAAAAGTATCATCGAATGCCTCGCTTTGGGTTCCTGTTGAAAGCGTCGCGCTGGTGAGAACTACTGTATCTACTTTGCTGAAGAGATCTCTCCGCAAAACACCACTCACATCAATCGGTGAACTTGCCAACTTTACACGTGGTGCACCACGGCGACTATTTGCTAATTCAACCCACCAGACACTTCCGGGGTCATCCTGTTCCAACCAGAAACGAATTGACCCCGCCTGTGATGCCAGACGATCGGCGAGTGACTGAAAGTCTTGTCTTTCGGCATCGCTTGAAAGCCGATCAGATGCTTTTCTTATCTTCCGTCCTAACGACAAAAGAACCTCTCCTAACGTGTTGGGAACAAGATTGGGCTCTAAGATTCGCCAAGGCCCGTCGCCACGATCCGCAACAGCGTGAATTATCCCAGAAAAAAAATCCTCCGCGATACGGCGAGCCTGAATAACATCTGGCCGTAGGTCATCAAGTTGATAGTGCACCAGCAGACCACGATTTGTCCGCTCGTTATAGAGACGCGAAAGGAGCCGCTCAGCCGCAATACTCGACAGCCCAACACCGAGGTGGTCACTGGCGACCGACTCGACCATATGTGCTTCGTCTAAAATGACAATGTCATACTCAGGAAGAAGGCTTACTCCACTTCGACGCAACGCAAGGTCTGAGAAGAAAAGAGCATGATTCACAACAAGGACCTGCGCATTATTCATACGCCTTCGAGCTGCAAAATAATGGCAGTCACTATACCGGGGGCAGGTGCGACCCATGCAGTTTCCAGAGTCGCTATGAACTTCATCCCATACTGAACTGCGCGGAATTGTTGGCAGATCTGCCAGGGAACCGTCACGTGTATTTCCTGACCACTCAAGAAGTCCGTCCAGCTCTGCGACTTCTTCATCATATTGAAACAGACTTCCCTCGCGCTCCTTCGCAAGCTCCATCCGACGAAGACTGATATAATTCCCACGCCCTTTGACCAGCACGGCGGAAAACTCATGTGGCATGACTGCCGATACCACCGGAATATCTTTCTTCACCAATTGTTCTTGTAATGCAATCGTATGAGTCGCGATGACGATCCGACGAGGCCGCTTCTCATTTGTCTTTTCTGATTTTTGATCCTCATGTCCAGTTTGCTGCTGTTGCTCCGGCTGGTTCTCTTCTTGATGGGCCTGATCTGCTGTAGCCGCCAGCACAGCGGGTATGAGGTAGGCAAGGCTTTTGCCGGTTCCAGTCCCAGCCTCAATAATTGCATGCTTTTTTTGATCAATTGCAGCCGCAACGAGGTCAGCCATAACAATCTGCTGGGGGCGGGGTTCCCAGCCCGGAATACGAGCAGCAAGTCGACCGTTCGGCGCTAAAAAAGACGAGGGTGAATCCATACGAACAATCTACACGGAAAGTAGAAACGCCTGATGAGAACGGTTGGTAGACTACTCTTTCCTGTTTTGCAGATACAGCAGATACATTTGGGCCTTAAATAAAACCGGTAAATCCTCGACGCATACGACAGATATCATTATGAGTGAAAAATCAGACGGAAAAGCCTGGGGTGGTGTCTTCCGCGTGCCAACAGACCAACGAGTTGAATCCTTCTCGGAAAGCATTTCTTTCGACCAACGGTTGGCTGACGACGACATTGACGGATCGATCGCCCACTCACAAATGCTTGCTGAGTGCGGGTTACTCACGCAAACCGAAGCAGATGCTATTCGCGAGGGTCTTGAAGAAATTCGAAAAAATATTCGTGAAGGGACATTTCACTTCACTGCCAGTAAAGAAGATATCCACCTTCATATCGAATCTGCACTTACAGAAAAACTGGGGGATACTGGCCGGAAACTCCATACTGCACGAAGTCGAAATGATCAGGTCGCTACAGACCTTCGTCTCTTTTGCCGACGTGCGATTGATCGTATAGATGCCGGTATCCTTGAATTGCAAAAAGCATTTCTTGAGATGGGTGGTCGAGAACATGATCTCATCATACCCGCGTACACACACCTTCGACGCGCCCAGCCTGTTCTTGCAGCACATCAACTATTAGTGTGGTGTGAAAAATTTGATCGCGATCGACAACGACTTGCTGATTGTCGACAGCGGACAAACATTATGCCGTTAGGTTCAGCGGCACTCGCCGGTACAAGTCTGCCAATTGATCGGTCAAAGACACAGACAGCACTTGGGTTCGATGCAATCGCTCCAAATAGTCTTGATGCTGCCAGCGACCGAGACTTTGTCTGTGAGCTTGCGTTTGTTCTCTCACTGACCGCAGTGCATCTCTCCCAATGGGCTGAAGAGTGGATTATCTACAGTACTGATGAGTTTGGCTTTCTCAAACTCCCGGAAGCATTCTGTACGGGCAGTTCCATCATGCCTCAAAAGATTAATCCGGATGTACTCGAATTGGTGCGTGGAAAGTCTGCACGAGTGATTAGTAACGTTCAGCAAATTCTTGTATTACTCAAAGGACTTCCAACTGCCTACAACCGAGACCTGCAGGAGGATAAGGAGGCTGTCTTCGATTCAATTGATACGCTCGAAACGATGCTTGGTGTCGCTGCACCGCTTGTAGCTGGTACACATTTTGATCGAAAACGGATCGGTGAATCAATTGAAAAAGGACATCTTGATGCAACGACCCTCATGGAGGCACTCATCGTTGAAGGTGTGCCGCAGCGGACCGCACACGAAACCGTTGGCAAACTTGTACGACTTGCCCTGACAAAAGGGTGCAGTCTGGCTGAACTTACTGATGATGCCTGTCGGGCAGAATATGACGGCTGGAAGGCCTCTCTACGGCAGGCTTTGGGGTCCTCACGGGCAGTTGAACGGATGGTGAGTTTTGGCTCGACCGCTCCGGCTTGTGTTGCCGAACAACTTGCTGCGTGGCGGCAGAAACTGGAGACTGCCGCGAAGTAAGTTCGTTAGTAGTGAAGGACGACACGTGGCTAGAAAAGGTTGGCTCACCTGGTGGTTGTCTCTGGGGATTTTTGTGGTCCTGTCTGCCCCAGCTTTTACGGAAACAACTGAGGGCAAGAAGCGTTCGAACCCACTTGACCCTTTTCAATGGGCCGTTGTCGATTCCCTGAGATACCCGAAACGGACAACGCCCCAGGAACTCCTTGAGGCCGCAATACGTGCCGCCTCTGTTGAGGCTCTTGATCCCACCACAAAGTTTCTCGAACAATTTGATGAAGCCTTGGCAAAAGAGCCTGATAAAGAAGCGGCTCTTGCGCACCTTGGTGAGTCTTTCCAGACTGCTGAACTGAGTCGCCTCGAGAGATTTCTGAAGCAAACCGCTCAGCCCGAACAGGCAGATGCGGTAGCGTTCCTCATTGATGGCATGCTAAACGCTGCTCAGAAAAGAAGAACTGATACTTCGAGGCTGAAACAAGCTGCTGTTGATTTGGGTTCTGACAATGTTTTCGCGCGGCAACAAGCGGCTACGACGCTCATGGAGGGCGGAACATATGCACTTCCAATGCTGGTTGGAATTCTTATGGAAACAGTTTCTGCTGACGACGAAACACCGTTATCCAAGACAGATTTTCGGACAAGGAAGCTTGCTGAAACAATTATTGAACAGCTGGGAGAAAGAGGTGTTCGAGCATTAACATCTTGGCTTGGCTCTGATGATATTCAACGGTTCCCAGGAATCATTCATGCTCTAAGCATCCTCGTTGATTCCGGATGCTTACCAGCGGGGAAGAAAACGAATCCTAATGCAGCTGCAAACTTAGATTTGGCAAGTGTTCTCTTTGCACCAGCTTGTATTCCTGAATTCGGTGAAACAACACGAGTGGCGGCGTTGCAACTCTTGGTCAAACTTGAACAACAGGGTCATACTGACTTCGGTGGCAGGCCGTTTACTCAGGACCTTGCCTGTCAGATGCTTACCACAAAACTTGATCAACTCCTCACGCCAGCCGGCATTCCAGTTCCTGACAGCCTTACCGAGGGTGAAGCCTCGATCACGAGCCCAAGGCCGACAGTGGAGCAGTATCTCTGGGTCACACAAACAAGCCGACCTGAGATTCGGTATCTGCCGCCTGTCGCTTGTCGAAGCCTTCGTGCTGGACATATTGCACGAGATCTTTCTGGACTTGGATGTGTACATCCACGCACCGTACGTCTCGTGCTTTTAGCGCAATCCGAAGCCCTACTCGTTTTCCAGAATGACCATTTTTCGGCTTTAAATACTCTTCCGACTGAAGCGATAACAGAAACGTTAAGCGGGCCGGATGGTTTCTCAACAGAATTAGCAGCAGAAGTCCTTGATGGTGCTCTCGACCGGTCTATGCCACTTGCTGCCGCAGTAGCAGCGAAAGCAATACGTGAAGTAAACGTAAGTAAACCAGCGACTATTTCTACAATTCGGCCGCCCCTTGTGCGAGCGTTGGCTGCTCCTTCGACACTGGTTCAATTCGAAGCTTCACAAACACTGGCTACCGTTTCACCACACCTTCCTTTTACGGGATCGAGTCGGCTCTTTAATCGACTGCTCTATTTTGCATCCTCACGTGGTACGGACCAAGTTCTCATTACATATCCAAATCATGACACTGCTGAGTTGCTCAAAAGTAGTGTTGCCCAATTTGGATTCGAAGCATCGATTGCTTCAAGCGGCCGTTTATGCGTTCAAGGGGTTCGACAATCACCAGATGTCTGTCTGGTGATCCTTTCTGCTCGTCTACCGGATCTGGGTGCTCCAGAAGTTGTCCAATTATTACAACAAGAATCACTCGGTGAGCAAGTACCAGTACTTGTGATACTTGACCCTCTTGATGACGATAACGCATGCCGTCGACGCACCCGCCTTGTATTGAGTCTTGCTGATTTTGAGAACGCCCTGTTAACAGACAGGCTCGAAAGTCAGTTCTTTCCCTCTATCCATCAGCCAGGAACAGCGGATGAGTTCATCAGCCCGCCGCGATTCCCAGAGACACTCACTCGTATCGCTGGCCCACAGGCGATGGATCAAAGCTGGCGACAAACACAGGCCAACCATCGTCTTCAGCGTGCCCGTTTAGCCATTGATACGCTCACTCAACTCAGCACCCTCGGATGGGATGTTCGGGGGGCTTTAGCTATCGCCCAGAATGGCCTCAGGCATGCAGAAACGTTTGAGCCGTCGATGCGATTACTGGCAAACATGCCCAGCCCGAATGCCCAACAGGCACTTTTTGATTTGGCGTGGGCACCAGATTTAGGCAAAAATGTTCGTGAAATGGCAGTCGGGGCTCTCGGTGAAAGCATTCGATCCCACGGCATTCTTCTGACAAACAGTACCTTACGAATCATCAATGATATGTACAATATCTCGAGTCGAGGAGGTGATTCTTCGATAGACCATTCCCTCGTTGCCCTTTTCCGACTGCCAAGACAATCAGCGGCTGCAGATGCTCAGGAAACCAACTGACGACTACCCTCAATCTATAGCAGGCTTCATCGGAACAAGTCCTGCCATGCAAGAGGTCTACGCCATGACCCACCGCGTGGCAGCCTCAACTGCATCGGTTCTCCTCGTTGGTGAAACGGGCACGGGCAAGGAACTTATTGCACGAGCCATCCACGAACTTTCCCAGCGCGGAAGCGGACCATTTGTCCGTGTAAACTGTGGAGCTCTGTCGGAGAGCCTTTTAGAGAGTGAGCTCTTCGGACACGTCCGCGGCTCCTTTACCGGGGCCGTGGCAAACCGAGCCGGCCGGTTTGAAGCCGCGCATACAGGCACAATTTTTCTCGATGAAATTAACTCCACGACACCAAAACTTCAGGTAAAACTGCTACGCGTATTACAAGAACGTGAATTCGAACGTGTTGGGGACACCGAAACCATTCAGGTTGACACTCGTGTGATCGCTGCAAGCAATCGAGAACTTCTTGATGAAGTTGCAAAAGAAACATTCCGAGAGGATCTGTACTATCGACTGAACGTGGTACCGATTTATCTACCACCACTTCGTGGAAGGCGGACTGATATCCCCTTGCTTGTTGGTCACTTCATGGAAACTTATTGTCGTGAAAATGCACGCGATACTATGACCATACATCCATCTGCAATGGAAGCACTGACCCGACATCATTGGCCGGGTAACGTTCGTGAACTACAAAATGTTGTTGAACGATGTGTCATCATGTCCGACAGTAGTGAACTTACACTTGACATTTTACCACCGGCATTTCGTGGCGGGCAGCCTGCTGTTGCCATGCCTGGCCGTGGCGGTGACCTTGACAGCCTTGCACGTGATCTTGTTGAACAGGGTATGGCATCAGCACCAGACGGCGATGTGAATCTATTTGATCGGGTTGTCAGTCGTGTTGAAAGAGAACTCATTGCCCAGATGCTTGCAGCCTGCGATGGCGTCCAACTCAAGGCAGCTGCAAGATTGGGAATTAATCGAAATACGCTAAGAAAGAAGCTGCTCGAGCACGGACTCGACGAGTCAACTGAAGAGTAACTGCTTCCGACAGCCGTGCATATTTTCAGCTCAGGTGGACTGAACACCAGACGCCCACGTATCGGCTTCCCTAGGCTTCAGCCATCTCACGAGCATGATAGCTTGACCGAACAAGCGGTCCTGATGCAACTTGCTGAAAACCCATGCGCCGGGCAACATTGCCAAGCTCATCAAATTCATCTGGATGGACATATCGATCAACTGGCAGACTGTCGAGTGTCGGCTGTAAATATTGACCAAGTGTCAGGAAGTCAACGCCGTGACTCAATAAATCAGCAAACACCTGAAGCAACTCTTCTCGTGTTTCTCCAAGCCCCAGCATCAAACCACTTTTCGTCTTCGTGCCTGGCATGATTTTTTTTGTATCCGCAAGTAATGTCAGTGTCCACTCATACACGCTCTTGCGTCCGCGGACTTGTCTGTAGAGTCGCGGCACCGTTTCAGTGTTGTGATTAAAGACATCAGGACGACTCTCAAGGAGTCGCTCGAGGGCACCTGGCTTGCCAATAAAATCAGGGACAAGCACTTCGATTGATGCCCCGGTTGCCTGCCTGACAGCTTCAACGGTTCTCCGGAAGTGTTCTGCACCACCATCAGGCAAATCATCACGTGTTACACTCGTGATCACTACATGTTTTAAACCAAGACGTCTTGCTGCCTCAGCGACTCGCTGCGGTTCATCATCTTCAAGTTCTTCTGTTTTCCCTTTTGGCACTGAGCAAAATCCACACGGACGTGTGCACACGTTGCCGAGAATCATGAATGTTGCTGTCCCTGAAGACCAACATTCTAATCGATTGGGACATTTCGCGGACGAGCAGACCGTTTCCAATTCAAGCTCAGCAATCAGTCCGGCTGTCTCTCCATGTCCACCTCCCTCACCAAGATTCTGCCGCAACCATGGCGGGAGCCGCCGTGAGACGAGCATCGAGGGTTCTTGAGAAGTTGAACAACCAGATTGCTCTGCAGAAGTTTGCTCGTTGAGTATTGGCAACAGACTTACGGTATTCGTTGAAATTATTTGATTCTTCGACACGGATAAATCCTCAGGCACTCTTATTTGTTCGAATATGCGATCGTGTTTCACTATTTTGAGAAATTGGTACGCCAGACTGAATGGAGACATCTCCACACCCAAATGCATCTGCCAATGACCGAACAATCGCGGTGCGGGCATCTTGTATACGTACCTTACGCCGGATCTCCGCTTGCACTGATCCCATCGTACGCTTCTTGATACCTGTGGCGACAGGCACCGTATCAATCCGGCGATAAAGCCCTAAATCAGGACAAACATTCACAAAACCGCCGTGCCAGACAACTCCCCGACGAACCGCAAAACTGACAGCAGCAAGTAACCCTGAGCGACCAAAAATTCCTGGCTGACGTGAGTCACGAGCCGTTGAACACCTGAGGCTTTGAATAGCTGATTCGAGACCAAACTCAAATCGTTCAAGGAAACCACCAACATCATACGATGAAAGGCCAAGTTTTCTCAGAGGAGCAAACATGGCAATGCCAACCTGCCCTGGTCCGTGGAGTACAGCACCACCACCACGACCGACGAAACGTACTGCAATGCCTTTCCTTGCCAACTCATCAGAAGAAATATCAATGTCGACGTGTGACCCAAGCCGCCCAATCGTAATACCGGTGGCTGGCTCATAAATCACAAGTGTTGGAGATCGCCCATTTGGCTCTGAAACATCCCAAGCAATCCGCTCGGCCATGCTTTGATAGGCCTCTTGCTGGAGACGTCCTGCAAGCCACACACTCAATGGTCGCTGGCTTTCACTTGAATCGTAACAAGAATTCTTGCCGTGTGACGACATTATAATCGCCCTTGCTTCTTCGAAACTGCATCAAGAAGTTGCGGCCAAGGCAACCGACTCCAGTACAGAGGCTCAGCAAGTGATGAAGGCATCACGTGCCGTTGATCATCTGGCGCAAGTCCTCCTGTCTCTGCTTCTTCAAGCACTCGATCGACTGTTGCACTCAAGTGATCAAGCCAATCCGGCACTTCAACTCCCGCGCCAGTTGCCACACCAAGAAATTCTTCGGCGTGTGTCTCGAGTTGACTACCGGCACCGGCAGGCTGACCAGCAAGAAGTTCTCGAACGGCGGGCTCAACAAGTGATTCGAGTTCGTCCTGCTCGAGCATGGAAGTAAAGGGCCGTTGCACTCGATCAGAAACACTGGCCAGACGAACACCTGTCTTCTGCTGAAGTGCTGACAACCGTTCAATCAGTTCATTTGCCGTGCCTTCGGTTTCTTCCTCCATCCGTTGCCTCCAAGCAGATGCAGCCTCAGTCGCACCACTCCGCACAAGTACCCGATGAGCCATACTTACAGGACGAAGAGTCCAGACAATTCTTTCGTACTCTGCTTTAATTCGAAGAAACTCAAGCAGCACATAAAGATAGTCACCTCGATCAGATTGTGTTGTGGTCGAGTTCCAATCTCTATATTCCGAATGATTCTCGGCAACACTCTCCAGAACGAGTCGTAGTCGACTCGTTGCTTGTTTTAGTGAAATCTCACCAGTATTGATTGCTTCAATTAACTTGTCCGGGTGAGTCTTGTTGTATTCATCATCTGAATCAGAGTTCCGCCAATCTGATCCCGAGGCATTTTGTTCAATAAGATGCTCAAGAAATGGACGGACGCCACCACGGAGCACACTTCGCAAAGATGGTGGCGTAAGGAGATGTTGCGTGAAGAGTCCAGCACCATAACGCTCAACAAAATCCTTAATGATACGAAAGGATTTATCCTCTCGTACTCTCTCCAGCACAGAAAGCCGAAGTTGCCGAGCATGGGTGGTCCACGTTTCTAATAATTTGGGAATGAGAATAGCCAGTCCATCTAAAATTCTTTGTGTTGTCACAACACTTGATGGCTTGGACTCACCAGGTCCTGCTACCGGAGCACTTGCTACTATTCGACCTACAAGTGCGGTTGTCGCAGCTTCAAAAACCCTATCAAATTCACTGACGCTTGCTGCTCCTGGTGGACGCCGACTTTCCAGTTTTTTTGCCAGACGGACCAGACCAATTGTTTCTTCAACAAGACCTCGGCGGGGCAACACCGAAACAAGCCTTTCCAGAAGTCGTTCTCGCATTCTTGCTGCAAATACGCGATCTGCCCGACCACCCCGTGACAAAGGCACATAGAGCACTGTCTTGCCACGTAGATGATACCGAATACATTCCATCTGCTGATGAATCATTTGTTGGTCATCCACGAACACTGCAGCCAGTAACTTTCCAACCGCTGGTTTTGGAATCTTTCTGGAAGGATCTCGCTTTCCATCCTCTGAAGAAAGTGATGTTTTTTGGACAGTACCCTGAGCAATTGCAATCCTGGCTGAGAGCATCCAGATTGTTTCACCAGTTTGGAGAGCCGCCTCAAGAAGTCTTTCTGCGGCTATATCGCGTTGCCAGCGGAGACGATCAAACTCTGCAGCTGTCATTCCAGGTGGCTGCTCCTGATCCCGAGCAACAATATGCATTGCCGCACGTACCATAGCCCGGCGCAGCCGCCTCAACGTCTGTCGCCAACCCACAAAGGAATCAATCTCAGCAACTGCTGTGTGGATACGGCCGGCAGCGGCATCGAGACAACCCGTGACAACGGTTTGTCGGAGCATAACAATGACACCAGTTAAGAAATCAGCAGCTTCCTCCACCGCTACAACAGGGTTTGTAGCACCGGCAGGAAGATCAACGTCGAGCATTCCACCATCTATTCCATCGTCTGTCGAGTCCTGCCACACCATGGACTCGTAGGCCGATGCAACACTTTCATCTGCACCAATCTGATCGTCATCCGTCTCATCAGGCAATGGAGTCTCTGATGTATTTCGACTCAAGGGTTCTTGGCCTGATGCAGCGATATCAATCATTTCAGTGAGGCCAGCCGTGTTTGCTTCAACTAATTCAAGGAATCGTCGTACACGAATACAACCTGAATCACTGAGGTCCGTAAGCGCAAATCGAAGCCATCGATGGGCTGCTACTAACCATGAATTTCCGGAGTGATCAATTTCATCTCCTTCAAGCAGTGTTATCCAATGCACGAGCAATCCCATAGCTGCATCAAAGTCCTTCTCTTGCAGAAGGGCATCAGCTGCTGCCGCATGAGTTCTTGCGGATGAAAAATCAGCAACTGCATCTCGCCAAAATACAGGAGATAATGGAACTGGGGCAGTTGCTCGTCGTTCTTCTAACACGGCAACAACTTCTCGGGCAGATTGGAGCATTTCAAGACCGGATAGATACGTTATGTCACCAACTGAGGTTGTCGCATATTGATCCCACCAAGATGCTAATTCTTCAACCAAACTACTGGCTTGATCTGAGATCTTTTTATTTGACTCAAGGCAGGATCGCTGCCACACCATACAAGCACATTCAAGGAGATTACCGACACTCCCAATCAGGTCATCCACTCGTGAATCTGGGAGTGCCTCTCCGCCCGGCTCATGCAGTGGGAACTGGCCCGCAAAGCCAAGAATATTCCATGGATCAACCAATGCCCCGCAACCAATTCCTCGGAGGAGAAGATCTTTGGCCTCGCTGAGGGTGTCAACCGCCCTTTCGAGAGAATCTTCATCACCACGACGAGCAAGCCCCTGGGCGATAACGATACGACTTGTGATCCTCGCAAGCATTCGTGCACTTGCTGCCGGCACAAGACCCACCAAACGCTCAGCTGCATCTATTCGCCCAAGACGGGCAAGAACCGATGCCAGAGTTACACTCCCAACTTGCCGTGCGCGTCGGTCTGCAAGAAGCATATTAATGTGTCTTCGCACGCCGCCAAATGGCTGCTGCAGGCTCTGGGCCTCTTTTTCAAGGCGATGGCGATGATTGTCAGGAAGTCGAGTTATCAGCCAACGATAAAAGTTATCCCGGTACGCAGCAATCCGAGGAAGAAGGTCTGCGAGAGCCAGGCCAGACTGGACAGCACCAGGCCCACGACCGGAGAGCCCGGAAGCCATCAGCATGACACCTGCCAACACAGCTGCGGATTCCTGCTGTAGTTCTTCAACCGGCACGCCAGGCTGGGCTTCAGCTGACCACGATAAAATTCCTTCGAGTGTCGCCTGCTGGATAACAAGGCGACGATAGTAGCCTCGTTCATCAATACACATCGGGTCCCAAAGGCCAAAAAGATAGTTTGGACGGCTGGCTGCTGGATGTAAAAAATCAAAGGCTCGAGGATCGACTGACAGTTCAGTTAATAAATCCAATTCAAAATCAGCCTGCTGCAAAAGTTCCTTTGGGGCCTCGCTAAGAATTTGGATTGCTTGATCTACAAGTCTTGAAAAATGACCATGGGCTGCCCCTACACCACTTCTATAAATTGGAAGAGGCCTTACTCGCTCATGGGAATACGGTTCCGATAACTGATCATTTTCGAGCACAGCAACGGGTCGCCAACCCATGTAATCATTGATCTTACGAAGCGTCTTCTCCACAAGAACATTGTCTTGTCCTTCCCACGGACCACCAGTCTCAAGGACCGCCTGAAACACAGCCATCAGAAAGAATGGGCGCTCCATAGCCCCGATTGCCTGATGTTCTAAAAGATCAGAGTGGAATGCCCGATACGCCGGCAACACATTGTCAAAAACAATTCTTAGAACACCCTCAGCTTGGCCAACGTCACGAAATGCCGGATCCGTTTGGTGAAGCCGCTTCAAGGCTTCCCGTAAAGCATCTGCCACGTTATCCACCGTATCCGACCGTTCAACAATTTCACCATTGGCAGTAATTGGCTCAAACTCTGCATAAAGACTATTAATAGACTTCCACGCTGACACATCAAAAGCACCAGCTGAAAAATTCAGATACCCAAGAAGCAGGGCAAATGAATTCGGTAGTTCAGCAGCAGATTGGGAAACCTTTGGCATAAGATCAAAATGTATGAAATCGGAGTGTCTTCCAACAAAAAATACGAGTCACTATCGGCGTGTTTATTCTACCAATCACAGATCAATACGCAGCAGGGGCAACTGTTTCGGCGGAGAGAGAACAAAAGGAGTTCCATCTCTCTTTTTGCATCATTTTTTCTGTGAATTAACGTTAGAGGGGGTTCTCGAATGAAGACTCGAGAGCGATGCTAAAACCAAGAGAATATTCCTTCACGGAGAAGTTAGACATGTTTCGGTTCAATAGAGTGAGGACATGGCTTTGGCTCATTTTTCTGTCGACTGCTATTTCTTTTTCCACCGTATACGCTGAGAGTCTATACGGCACCGCAGCTGACCCCTTTGAGGCTGATCGGGTTGGGCTTACTCGTGAATGGATTATTCAACTTCCGTTTGACTCTGATCGCTATCGACTGAACCAAATCGATGCTGGACGCTGGATGGTTGTTGCTCAGTCAGAAGATGGCATTGTGCACGCGGTTCGTACAGGCAGTGGTGATATGACTCAACCGGGAAGCCCACCGCCCGGAATATTACTTTGGTCAGTACCTCTTGGGCTACCAAAAGATAGTCTTCAATCCGCAGGAATTGATCGTGATCTTGTAACCATTAATCGAGACATGAATACCTTTGGAATTGATAGCCGCACTGGCTCTATCTTCTGGAAGCGAAGATTGCCGGCCCCTTCTTCTTCAGGAAGCTTTCCTGTTGGTGACTGGGTCTATGTCCCGCTTTGGGACAAGACTATGTATCGCCTCCCTGTGAATCCTTATCGCAGCCCAACCAACTCAGATGAAGAAGAAGGTACCAACGCAAAAAAAAGCTCTTCGAGTAAAACGAACCTCGATCCTGTTCGCATAAAAGCGCATGGTCTCATCGAACAGCAGCCATTACTCTTTGGAGAAGGTGTCATCTGGTGTACAGAAAATGGACGCCTTACGGCACTTGAGCCGGCAGAAGAAGGCTGGGAACGACATGAATTCTTTCTTCGAGACAACCCAAATGGTCCTGTCGCAGTTCGCGGCACGGTAGTTTTTGCTGCAACAGAAAAGGGAGAGTTGGCACGTTTTGAAGATGCATCTGGAGGCCTTCGACTCACGTGGCGATATCTGCTGGAAACAAGTCTTCATCCCAACCAGACACGTCCACAACTTCTGGTCAATGACGAAACACTTCTTGTTTCCCTTGGTGAAGAAGGCATTGCTGCCCACAATGCCAGTAATGGAGAACGATTGTGGAAGACGCCCTTGCAGGCCGATTTCTTAGCATGCATTGGAAGTCATCTCTGGTGTTACGACACACAGAACAGAATCACCGCTCTTCGCTTGAGTGACGGGATAGAGGACGCATGGCTTTGCCCCGGCCCCTTCACTATTCCAGTAACAAACAGGTCCTCTGAGCGTATTATCCTTGCCTCGCCTCGTGGCCTACTGGCTTCGCTCAGGCCACGAGTTGTAGCAGGTGAGGACTCGGCTATTCGGCCTTCGGCCCCATCGTCGGACAAAAAGACCATGCCATCGATCGCTGAAAAAAACACTTCGCCTGAGGCCCCTGAAAAGAAACCTTCTGTTCAGGAATCTGAAAAAATGAGTGGCGAAAAGCCGAAGCAAGAAAAAAAAGATGAGCCGTTTAATTTTTTCGGCAACTAAGACACGTGCACGCTATGGCTTCAGCGGAAGCCCCCTGGCCCATAATTCAAGCGCAAGGATGAGGCAGCCAATTGAGATTGCAGTAAAAGATAACATCATCATCCCGGTGTAAGCATTTTGTCGCTTGGGATGTGTTGGTTCACCACTCTCTACCATCTCAACTCCTCCAAAACACTCTTAGCACTAACCTTAACTATTAAGTTTAGCCTTAGCTATCAAGTTTGAGCCGTGTCGCAACGCGATCACCCCGTTGAACAATTCCACGCGCAAAGTCTTTGAGCACACGGACAACAGCACGGTCAGGCTTTACGCTGACTACACGAAGACGACCAAGATATTCATCGGCACGAAAAACTTCTAACTCATGCCCGGCTTGAAGCCCATCATCGCTTCCGATCGAAACTTCGACAAGATCGTTCGCAACAGCAGTAACGACTCCACCAACAACTGGTATGACTGTTTCAGGGCGCTTTAATGAAAGTCCGTTCTGCTGTAAGACCACTCTCGCATTTGCTACTTGTTGTTCAAGCTGCTTTTTTCGTTCCGTGGCCATGGCTAGCTCAGACTCCGCTTGATGCAATTCAGCAGCCAACTCAGCACCTCGGTTTACTGATCCCTTGAGATTATCCTGAAGGCCATGGATTTCTTCTCGCAACTCGCCAACAAGTTTCTCTGCAGCATCTCGTTCATCCTTCGCACTGGCAAGTTCTTTGATGTCTTTATCGAGATCACTCAGCTCCGCCTCACGCTTTTTCTTTAGACCGGCGAGTTCTGTGTCTTTTTGCTGAAGTGCTGTTTCAAGTTTCGCGACGACCTGCTCACGATCTTTTTCAGAAGCAGCAATCTGTTCGTTGAGTGTTGTGAGTTCTGATTCTTTGGCCTGCCGCTCTGCTTTGGCCTGCTCAAGCTCAGTCGCAAGTCGCTGTGATTCTTTTTGCCAATTCGTGTGCGATGAAAAAATTGCGATCGCAAAGCTCATGAACACAACGCTCATGACCATCACAGCAAAAACAAATATCTTTCCGAGAGTATTCATGCCCGAATCCGTACTACCGAACAAGGAATTAAAACAACAAGCTGGTCGCTCCGTAACTTTCGCCCGAGCAGCCCAGTCAATCAAATATTACGCTTCTATCGTCTGATTCGTCCCGAAAGCCGGTATTCCTTCAACTATCTTACGCTAGGGTACCTCTTCTCACCCAGTGTTCCAACGCCACTGTCACCGTAATCGCTACACATATCCCAGGCAGAAAACTGCCCCAGAGAAGCCAGAGTGTCCAGCGTCCGTCTGGCACGACGGTAACACGTAATGTAGCCGTTTTTCTGCGTGGACCACACGCAAGCAAACGCCCACAACCGTCAACAGAGGCCGAAAAACCTGTATTTGCAGCGATGACAATTGGTGTTCGAACCTCAACCGCGCGAAAAATAGCTGCTGTGAGATGCATGTCGAGTTCACTGGAACCCCAAAACCAACCATCATTTGTTAGATTTGCAATAAGGTCAGGACCGCCATTTATCTGACGACAATATCGAACAAGTGAACGAATTGTCTCTGGGAGTGCTGTTTCGTAACAGATCGTACAGGTCAGCCGCCTGCCAGCTACGGACGTCACGAGTGGCTGGTGGCCAGCTGTTAGACCAACAGGAAGCGGTGTAAGACGATAGAGCCATGGAAATGTCTCAGCAAAGGGGACATATTCACCAAAAAGAACAGGTTTCATTTTGGCATATGTGTCTCGGACTCGACCACGATCATCGAGGAGAACAGCGCAATTAAAGTATCGAGTTCCTGTGACAGCACTCGGTGTCACAACCTGTTTATCAACACCGACAAGCCAATTCGTACCGTATGACTTTGCATAGGTTACAAGTGGTTCAAGGCGTTCCTCTTCGAGCCGCTGACGGCAGAGGGCCTGCAACGCAACATCTTCAGTATCACTACCATCTGTTAGCTCACTTTTGGTAAGCATTGCTCTCACAACACTTGCAGGCAATCGTTCATTTGGATCAATTTCAAGAAGACCAAGACGCCACATTGTTTCAGGCCAGAGAATCAAGTCAGGCAATGTGGGCCTTTCTAAGAGGCCACTGCGGGTCAGTTCGTCATACTGCTGAGTCACTTTCTGGAAGGCATTTGGATCGTGTTTGAGTTCAGTATCTATGGAACCCTGGACAAGCAGTGTCTCCAGAGGTGCAACACGAGGCTCAGGGATCGTCGTAAGTCGCCAATGACCATAAAAAATTGATGCACCAAGAATGCCGGCAGCCAGAACTACATCTCGGACTGTTTCTTTCGTCCGCCAAGACGATATCGAGCAGAAAAGTGCTGCTGCCACAAGCATCACAATACCGCTGACACCAATGGCACCGGCAATGTCTGCACTTTGTAGCAGAGTGGTCCATCGCCATTGTGAATGACCGAGCATTGCAAATGTAAAGCCACCGAAAAGTACACCACGCAACTGCTCACACGCCACCCATGCTATTGGTGCTGCCGCTACCAACGGCCATCCCCACCGCCGCATCAGGAGTCGAGCAGACCAAATGAAAGCAGGCAGATAAAATGCTAGGTAGGCCGACAAACAAACCCAGCCCAATGAAGTTGCTGGGTGAGGAAGTCGAAGCCAGTGGATCGTTGCAAGCCAGTGAATGAAACCGGCACTCCAGATCAGTAACCAGAATTTTTGTGGCACATGGCTCGTCTTTCTCGTGATCAGCCACAGCCAAGGCAACGGTGCAAGCCATGCGAAAAACCACACGTCACATGGTGGTTGAATGAGAAACATTGTTCCTGCACCACCAAATGCCGCAACCGTCTCTCCTCTCAAAGACCGGTCATGAAACAGTCTTTGAACGAATGACCGGTTCATTTTTGCGCATCCTCGGGAAGAATTTCTGCAACAACCATACCAGGAAATACAATGGTATCTTCGTCAACGAATTGCCGGACACACTCACCAGCAACAGGAGCGAGCAAATCGACTGTGGCCGGATTCGTAGCCAATTCAACAACGCGATCACCCTCAAGAACATTACTTCCTTGTGGAACAAGCCACAAGGAAAGAACAAGCGGGGTTTCACCGAGCCCAAGATCTGGAACAACAATTGGAACAGGCGTGACTGGATTACGTGACTTCATAAATTCTGATTTCCTACCAATCAGTCGCTCTTTTGAAGCCACGAA
This sequence comes from Pirellulales bacterium, assembly GCA_016776925.1. Lineage (GTDB taxonomy): Bacteria > Planctomycetota > Planctomycetia > Pirellulales > UBA1268 > UBA1268. Next base: position 28,689 of record JADHSL010000017.1, read on the forward strand.
AGCATAACTTGCCCCACTAAACCAAGGGACTTTGCAGAGCAATTCGCTGGAATATCTTGTGTTGTATGCCAGTGTGGGTAGTCAAAGTCAATAATGTCACACGTTGGAATGCCACCGGTCATTCGAAGTGGCACATGATCATCATTGATGACATATTTTGGACGTGGCACAAATTCCCGTATCTGTAGCTGTTTTGCTGTTGCCCAAATTGATTCAACGACTGGGCGTGTATCAGGCCAATCAACACTTTGCTGCTCCTGCCAAATTGCAAGATTACGATCACCCACCATGTCCAAGATAACGCCACAGCGATAGGCGTACGATATCGATCCGGCTTTTCGAGAGGTGGCGTATTGTCTCGCAAAAAACAGTGACCCGAGACAGTAGGAATCCCGCCCCTCCTCAAAAACGTATTCTTCAGCATCAAAGAAGACAAAGTCGACACCCACCGATCCCTTTATTTCGGGCATTGATTCAGCGAGCTCCATCAAAACAGCAACACCGCTTGCGCCATCATTCGCACCAAGAAAAACTCCCGTAGGATCGCGCCGATCTCGATCTGGGTATGGCCGGGTATCATAGTGAACCCCTAAAAGCACTCGGTCATTTCTCTCGGGGTGCCAGGAAACGATGAGATTCTCCATGCGTACCCAGTCACCAGTCCGACCATCTCGGCTTCGAAAAGCCTGACGAAAGACTTTCGCCCCTGCTTTTTGAAAATGACGGATAAGAAGATCTCGCTGTTCCTGCATTCCTTTGGAACCACTTGGACGGGGGCCAAGTTCACAAATTGCTTCCAAGTACTCCATTGCTCGTGTTCCTGAAAACCCAGTGGGCTCATTCGCTTCCAAACCTGATCCTGCTAGGAACGCCAAAAAAACCAGCGTGGTGTTGAGGGTGACAGAATGAATCGTAATAGCCATTGGGAATTCCCAGGGAATAGATCTCGTCGGTGCTCTTGATCTCCTTTTCATGAATGTTCTTCCGATACCAACAACTACTTTATTTTTCCGAACACTAAGCAAAAAATTATTTTATGTATCTGACATCACACAGACTCTTACTAGAACTGTGGCTCTCTACCGTTGTACGTCTATCCAGATCATTGCGTCAAAAAACAATGTTGTCATAGTTCTTATCAACCCACTTTGAGACGCACTTGAAAACATGAATCGCCGGCAATTATCTCATCTGATTGCGGGATTGAGTGACCAAGAAAACGAGCCTCTGGCATCAACCGAGATGATCCGTTTCATTAAAAGAAAGTAATGCTGGGCCTGGCCATTTGAGCTGGGATACTGAACAATTTCCAAGTGCTGGCAATCGAGTAAAAGGCCTTTCAGCAACTTCTGCAAGTAAAGAGTGATCACGTCCAACAAGAAGACCAAGTGCTGCTGTTAAAACACCCCCATGGGCCACAACGATCATGCTGTTAACAGACCGACTTGAAAGAGACTGCAGGACATGACGTCCTCGCTCCGCAAGCTGCCGCCTTGATTCTCCGCCCGGTATCTGAAAATCCACATCACCTGAACGCCATCGAGCAACATCCTCAGGAAACCGATCCGCTAGGTCATCCCATAAGTGGCCTTGGAACACACCTGCATTCAACTCAACAAGTTCATCTGCGACCTGGACGGCGAGACCTGTTACTTTTCCGATTTCCTCGGCCGTCTCACGGGCACGGCAAAGCGGACTACTCCAGAGTTCGCAGGATTGATTTCGAAATGACTGACTTTGGCACCATGAAGCAACTGCGGCTGCCTGCTGACGACCTGTATCAGAAAGCTTTACATCTGCTTGTCCTTGAACTCTTCCTTCGCGGTTCGACAAACTCTCGCCATGGCGAATCAGGATCTGGAGCATAGATTTTTTATATCTACAAGGAAATCACTCACTTGCAACATTTCCCTGTTCGTGCACCTCGGACAGTCTTTCAACAAAACGAGGACTGGCGTTCTGAAGCATGAATACTTCACTATCTGCTTGGCTTGCTCCACGAGGTCGAACAATGCATATCACCTCAGCATCCCCTCCATGTTCCCGCACGTGATCGAGTAGAGCTTGCTCACCTGCAGAAAGACCATGCATCTGCTCACCATCTTCTATGGCTTGTGGCAAAGGAGGATTTGAGGATTGTCTTTCATTTTGATTGACACGTAGTGGATCAACACCTTCCGCAGATAATCGTGGACCACTTGATGCAGTAGGAACAGCATCTGCTCTGTCACGACGATCAAAAGAAAAAGCTGGCATCGCATCTGGCAAATGAGGCACGGTTGTTTTGTCAGCGTTTCCTGCAAGTTCATTTTCAGTGCCGGGGTAAACATGTCTGTAGACAAACGCGAGTCCAGCCTCGTCAAGATGTTCATGAATTGACGGAAGTGCTGCAAAAAGCCCTTCGTTGTCCTCCGGGTCAGCCGCGTTGCAGACGCCTAAAAGTGTTCCATCAAGTGCAAATAAACCGCCGCCGCTACGGCCCTGTACCGGCTGTCCAGCAACCTGAACATTCGCCGGACCAAGGTACTTATCGACTGAAGTAACTCGACTCACATGCATCGTAGGCTCACGACCTCCGTCACAACCGATCGTGGCAACACCTTCACCAACGTCACGCGGGCGACCAACAGAGCCAATTTTGACAGGCTCCAAAATTGCCTCTGTGAAAACACTAACGAGTGCAAGATCACGGTCCAAATCATACGACACCATCTGTCCTGCTAAACGATCAGCAGAGGGGTCACCAAACAAATCGACCTCAATCGTGCCTTCTCCAACAGAATCGCGGAAAATATGACCACAAGTAAGTATCAGCGCTTCTCCTTGTCGACAATCGATGACGGTTCCGGTTCCCCAGGAAGCTCCATTCGGATCCTGTACTCGTAATCTCGCGGTAGCCTGAATCAGGTTGCGTTGAAGTGCAGATTTCGTTTCAACAGCTAATGTGGGTGGTGGTGCCAGAACTGGTTGCTGTTTTGCACCTTGTGGATCTCGAAGTGACCGTTCCGCAGCCTGGTCAACAAGCGGTTGGCTCACCGAACCTGACAGTTGTGCCGGCGGATGAACCGTAGGTGACACTGCAGACTCTGTTGCAAGATGGGTAGCGGAATTACTTACGGGGACAGGTACCCCAGGTATTTGATGAACAGTTGGAGAATCAGTTGGGACAGCGAGTTTCGGCAAGCCCAATGGCTGCCGACTTTGTGCAAGTAGCTTTTCAAGCTCACTCCGAGTGGTAGCCCCATCGATTCGACCAACTTCATGACCCTTTACCAACAAGATATAGCAGGGGACTCCTGTTACCTGAAACCGCTTGACGATATCGTGTTCTTGGTCGACATCTACGTGACGGACAAGCCAACCGGCTGCACCAATTTCTCCAATAAGAGGTGCCATCTGCTGACAGGGACCACACCAGTCCGCAGAGAAATCGAGTAGGACAACATCACCTGTTGTTGCAGCTGTTGCCGGCGCAGTTGTTTGGCAGCGCCCAATACTGGGTGACAGCCAAACAAGACTAAAAACAACAGACAACAATACAAAGCGAAAGACTCGGGACATCCGTGACTCCATGAGACCTAAACTTTTTCAGGCCAGTAATTTGCACTCGTAGTGTCTGGTGAGCACTCAGTCCGCCAGTGACATCCTTGTCATTGGGAAAACAAACCAACTCACCAAAAACCAGACGGTGGGATAGTGGCGGCGGCATGGGGCCGCGGACAAGAGCATTTTTCTCATAACGGCCTAAAAACGGAACGTGAGGCAATTCGGGTAGGGTACGGAAATCGGGGTTCCTATAGCCTGATACGCAAGCTAGTCTGCCCACGTACTGAAGTACCTCGCACAATGGCTTTTCTTGAATTCAGCATTCGTTTTAGACTATCATTTCGTGGATTCGATCAATGCAGCCCACGAAGCGGCACGGTATCGAGCTACCACCATCCTGTGCTCTTTCGCTCATAAGGCATCATGCCCAAAACCCGCCGAATCCTGATTACTTCGGCTCTCCCGTACGCCAACGGTCATATTCATCTTGGGCATCTAGTCGAATATATCCAGACAGATATCTTCGCACGATTCCAACGACTTCGTGGGAATCAAGCGGTTTACCTGTGTGCTGACGACACGCATGGTACAGCCATCATGATCAGAGCGCAGACCGAAGGACGTACTGAACACGACCTCATCGCTTCAATGCGAGATGCCCATTTGGCTGACTTCGAAGGCTTCGACATCACCTTTGATCATTATGGATCTACCGACAGTGAAGAAAATCGTTCGTTGTGTAGCCACATCTGGCAATCTCTTCGAAAGCACGATTTAATTGTTCAGCGAGAGGTGAGTCAGCTCTTCGATCTCAAAGCCGGCATATTTCTTGCCGATAGATTTGTTCAAGGTAGTTGTCCTCGGTGCCACGCTCCTGATCAATATGGCGATTCATGTGAAACCTGTGGCGCAACATACTCGCCCGCCGAACTCATAAACCCTGTCAGCACTCTCTCTGGCACAACACCTGAGATACGAAAAGCGGAGCACCTCTTTGTCACGCTGGAAAGCCTCCGGCCTTTCCTCACGAAATGGACACAGGAATCTGGATCCCTTGATCCGAAAATCTCAAATTATCTTGCAGGGCATTTTCTTAATGAGCCTCTGCGCGACTGGGACATTTCACGTCCATCTCCGTATTTTGGTTTTGAAATTCCAGATGCGCCTGGCCATTATTGGTATGTCTGGTTCGATGCACCTATTGGCTATATTGCCACCACCGAACAATGGGCCACAAAACATGGCGGGTCATTTGCTGACTGGTGGTGCTCAGGTGATACAAACCAGCCCAATGCAGAAATTCACCATTTCATTGGAAAAGACATCACCTACTTTCACACACTGTTCTGGCCAGCAATGCTCAAAATTGCAGATATGAACCTGCCAACAAAGGTTCGTGTCCATGGTTTTCTGACTGTGAATGGTCAAAAAATGTCGAAAAGTCGTGGCACATTCCTCTTGGCTCGTACGTATCTTGACCACCTGAATCCAGCAGCTCTGCGGTACTACTACGCAACAAAGCTTTCGGGTGGCATTGATGATATTGATCTCAATCTTGAAGAATTTACCACGAAGGTAAACACCGACTTAATTGGAAAGCTTGTCAACCTTGCAAGCCGCACAGCCCGATGGCTCAAAAAAACGGGTCTCTCTTCTTCATATCCAAATGATGGTGGTCTTTTTGCCAAAGCAGCCACTGATGGTGAAGCAATAGCTGCTGCCTACGAATCATGTGACTTTGCACGAGCAATGCGGATCATCATGCAGGCTGCAGATAGAGCAAACCAGTATGTTGATAATGAACAACCTTGGAAACTGGCCAAACAGGGTCCCCAAGAGCAACAAAGATTACAGGATGTTGCCAGTGTCTCGCTCAATCTATTCCGCCAATTAGTCGTTTATCTGACCCCGGTTCTTCCCAAATTAGCAGACGATGTTGCTGAACTTGTTGGAGACCCCATAACAGATTGGCAGCAATCACAAACTCCACTGGAAAATCTGCCAGTTGCTACCTTCCGACCATTGATGCAACGAATTGAATCTTCACAAATTGATGCGATTCTTGCTGACTCAAATGCCTTATCATCCACCCCACAAGGATCTACTGTGTCTGAAACATCACCTATCAAATCAGAGCCGGGTGCCCTTCCTGAAGATTCTACAGAACCTCTTGAATCAGACGCTCTTGCAGAAACATGCACTATCGATGATTTTGCCAAAGTCGACTTACGGGTTGCTCGAGTCGTCAATGCCGAAGAAGTCCCAGAAGCCCGTAAGCTCCTGAAGCTTACAGTGTCACTCGGCGGTGACGACCGTCGTACAATTTTTGCTGGTATCAAAAAATTTCATCGTCCCGAAGATCTTCACGGACGACTTGTTGTCATTGTTGCCAATCTCGCTCCCCGACAAATGAAGTTTGGCCTCAGCGAGGGTATGGTCGTTGCTGCAAGTGGAGCAGGAGCCGACGGTGTCTACCTCCTTTCGCCCGATAGCGGAGCGATGCCTGGCATGCGTCTTGGATAACTCCGTAGTCGCAAGACATCAATCTTTATGTAAAAAACACTTCGTCACTCACATTTGTGAGCATACAAAACTTGCCTGCTTGAAAACGAACAGATGAATAGCTTCCTCTTTTCGTGTGGCAAAGGATATCATGAGAATGGGGGTTCAGTGAGCAGACATATTCATAAACCACTGAGGTGAGTCATGAGTGTAAAAAAAATTCTCTTCCCGACAGACTTTTCAACTGCCAGTGATGCAGCACTTGTCCATGCCGAAAATCTTGCCAAACAGTCTTCTGCGAACCTCATCATTCTCCATATCGAAGAACCACCACTTGCCTACGGTGGTGGTGAACTCTACTACGGGCTTCCCGAGCCAAGTTCCGAACGCATACTCGAAATGCTGCAGAACGTATGCCCATCCAACCCTGAACTTACTTTTGAACATCGCCTTATTATCGGAGATCCGGCAACAGAGATTGTTCGCATTGCCGAGGAGGAAAGAGCTGAACTTATCGTGCTCGGAACACATGGCCGCACAGGACTCAGTCGAATTTTGATGGGGAGTGTGGCCGAAGCCGTTATGCGGCATGCGCCTTGTCCCGTGCTGATCTATCGCCAAGATGCTGGTAAACTCTCAACGAAGTAACTCGTTTCCGAGCAGCCTCTTACATCGCAAACAATAGATTCTTCATGTCTGTTCGCCCACTTCTTCAACGCCAAGCCAGGGTTCGTTCTCTGATCCGTCATCGCCTCGAGAGTCGAGGTTTCCTGGAAGTTGACACGCCAATTGTTGCGAGTGAATTACTACCAGAGGTCTCGATTGACCCTTACACGGTCATGCATGGGAACGAAAAAAAATTCCTGCCGACCAGTCCAGAACCTCACATGAAGCGATTGCTTGCAGAAGATTCGGGGTCGATTTTTCAGTTTGCACATTGCTTTCGAAGAGACGAGCGAGGGCCATATCATGATACTGAATTCACCATGCTCGAATGGTACGAACCCGGGGCAGATCTAACTTCAACTGCTGAATTAATCACACTGCTCTTGCATGATTCGCTCCATACCAATGGACTTCAAAGACTATCCTGCAGGGAGGCATTCATTCAGCATGCCGGCATAGACCCGATGACGGCCAGTGTTGGTGCCTTCGTGCAGGCATCTCATTTTCATGACGTTGGAATACCAGACAGCATTTCTAGCCTTCCTGAAGAACAGCAGTGGAGCCTCGTATTTGAACTCTTACTTTCCGAGATCGTTTCTCCACAGCTTGGAACTCCTCAACCAACCATGCTTGAATTCTGGCCTGCGAGTGAGTCTGCATTCGCGCAATTGGACTCAACAGACAAACAGGTGTCACTTCGCTTTGAGGTTTTCGTTGCCGGCATTGAACTTATGAATGGGTGGCAGGAAGAGACCTGCTCTTCAACTATTCAAAATCGACTCGAAAAGACAAACATCATTCGGACTTCATTTGAAAAACAAAAGCTACCTCTCCCAAATAGATTACTTGCCGTGCACGATAATATGCCGGAAGGTGTTGGGGTTGCCCTTGGATTCGATCGTCTCGTGATGTTAGCGTCTGGGGCCGATTCAATCGATGCCGTCCGTTACTTCAATTCAGACAATTCCTGATTTCATGCAGGAAGCATGTCTTTCGATGAGAGCATCTACTCTGACGGATCAACCCTGATGATTTGCCATATTTCAACGTTCTGAAATCCAGCCGCATCTTTACCTACTTCGGGCTCCTCTTGAGTCTTCTGATTCAACCAAAGATCAACGGTGAGTGGTAATGCATCTTCTGGATTTTGCTTGCATTCATTGACGTCTACAGTCACATGTAACGATCCTTGGAATTGCTGATCGCCGCGAACTATATCGGAAATTGTAATTTTGTTACATGCTGCAAGCGAACGGACAGCAGGCAATTCCTGTAACGCCTTGATCTCAGATAACTTCCTGCTTTCTACAGAATCATGTTGATGTCCATCATGATCTGGATCATCAAACTCCACTTCTTCTGATGGAAGAAGTCCTGGTGCACAAAACCCATGAACGACGTCCCACTCTCCTGCCCGGATCGCCTGGTGCCATTGGACGACCGTTTCACGAGCACGACTGTGGTCAATCCACGCGTTTACTGAAAAAACAGTGAAGGATTGCACCCCAAAGCCTACAGATAAAGCTAAGCCGATCAGGGCAATGCCTCGACCAGCTTTATGCGACCTTCCGACTGCAGTATCCCTAATCGCTGCAATTGACAGACCACCCGCAAGAATTGGAATCACCCATAACACCTGACTCATTAATGCCAAAACTGAACAACATCCAGCAACAACGGCAAATACCGCAAGCGTACTTATCGGACGATATTCTTCAATCCTGTCTTCAGCTTGACTAACACTCACGGCTCTTATCCTCACTGGTTCAGATCAAGCCTTAGATCTGGGCCTTCGCGTCTGCGATTTCTTTTTCGATGAAAAAATTCGTTGCATCTCTTCTAGTGACGTAACACCGTTGAGCACCAAATCCATGCCCTGATCTCGTGCGGAGATGTAGCCATCTTTGCTTGCTGCTTTTTTCATCGTCGCAGCATCTACTCCCTTCGCAACTCCTTTACGAAGAGTTACACCTGAAGCCAGCTCAAATGCACCGATTCTGCCAACGTACCCGCGACCAAAACAGAAACGGCAACCACCGTACTCTGAGACTGCACGAATGTGGGGAACGTCTTCTGTTGACTTTCCAAATTTTTCAAGAAGTGGAAGAGGAGTCTCTTGATGATTAGCACACTTTGGACATAATTTGCGAACCAACTTTTGCGAGACCGATCCAACAAGGCACTTCGCGAGATCACCTGGCACAATACCAAGATCAATAATCTTGGATATCGCATCGATGCTGTCTTCAGCCGGAACACTGACAATCACCATTTTGTCTTCGAGCGCTCGCTGAACAAGTTCGTGCGCAAAGGCTGGATCTCTTAAGTTACGGGTAACAAATCCACTCGGATATGAGAGCATGGCCCTCTCGATTGCCTGATTTGGTCCCTCGCCTGATTCTGCATCATACTTCTGTATTTTAACGTTTTGGATCTCTGTGTTGTTTTCATTTTTTTCCTCGATGGAAACAAAGTCTCGCATCAGCCGATCTCCAGCTGTCACCGTCATGTCAAAAAGGGTAGAGAGGCCATTGCCTTTTGACGCTGAGACAATAAACAAACCATGTTT
>JADHSL010000018.1 GCA_016776925.1 Pirellulales bacterium
CAAAGAGTTCAGCGCCGAGTTCTTGAATACTTGCCTCATCGAGAATTTTTTTGTCGTTGAAACTGACGATGGCGACATCGTTGTTTTGTGTGACGCCTATCCGTCGATACTGAGCCATGCCGTTCTTCTCCAAGTCGTTTAAAAGCGAACAACCTTAAATAAAAATGCTGAACCCTCCCGTAAGTCTAGCTCTGCATAACGAGTCCAGGGAAACATTTCGCTTTGGAATGAACCTGACGCGCAGTGAAGCCGTACAAACGGACGGGCCGTAATCCTAGCGATTTTCTGAGCTGATTACCAACGAAGGTGATGAAGATGATGAGGAATCAGGTGGACACAAACGGCTTGTTTTCACGTTTTCTTGCGGAGAGAAAGAAGAATCTAAAAAAGAGCTTTTGTTCATCTGTGCCGCCAATATGGCAGTCTGCCAGGATATTGCCCCTGTGAGCCTTCGCCATGGAAGAAAGGATCGCACTTCATGAAAATACAGGTAGAAGCTGAAAAAACTCCTAAATTTACTCTTCTCAAAGTCATGAAAAACTGCTCTTGACGAATTTTCTGACACTCATTTTCAAACTGGCGCGGGAGTTGCACTATGGAGGGTCGTAAGGTGTTGTGAATGCCGCTGAGGCAGTCGCATCACCTTGGGAACATGGTATCCCTTGCCTAGAGCCTTGAGATATCGCTCCCACAGTATCGTTTCGACTTTCCCTTTCAATCGGACTATAAAGGACCCCCAGAATGGCAGCCGCTGCGAGCAAGGCCGGGAAGGCCAAATCAACCCTTATCCCCCTTGGTGATCGCGTTGTTGTAGAGCGAGAAGAAAGCGAGCAGACAACATCTGGTGGCATTCTTCTGCCAGATTCAGCGAAAGATAAACCTGCACGAGGCGTTGTTGTCAGCGTTGGTGAAGGCAAACTCGATGACAAGGGAAACCGTCATCCTTTGCAGGTAAAGCCGGGCGATCGCGTGGTCTTTACGAGCTATGCAGGCGAAGCTTTTCAGGTTGCTGAGCAAGAACTTCTGCTGATGCGAGAAGACGACATTCTTGCAGTCCTTGGTTAGTTCAGCACAGCGCGCAGTCGATAAACGACTGTTGATTCACATTTCCAAACTTAAACCGTCCAAATAATTTTCAGTACAGGAGAAACATTCGATGGCCAAAATGATGGCGTTTGATCAGGAAGCCCGCGAAGCAATGCGGCGGGGTGTCTCCAAACTGGCCCGTGCAGTCAAGGTTACACTCGGTCCAAAGGGTCGAAACGTAATTCTGCAAAAGAGTTTCGGTTCACCAACGGTTACCAAGGACGGTGTTACCGTTGCAAAAGAAATTGACCTTGAAGACACTTATGAAAACATGGGTGCCCGCATGGTGCGTGAAGTTGCCAGTAAGACAAGTGATGTTGCCGGTGATGGCACTACCACGGCAACCGTCCTCGCCGAGGCCGTCTTCAATGAAGGACTGCGAGCTGTTGTTGCCGGAGTCAATCCAATCCAGATGAAGACTGGAATTGAAAAAGCCGTTGAGGACATCACAGCAAAACTTCACAGTTCAGCGATCCCTGTAAAGGGAAAGAAAGAGATGGCCCAGGTTGCCTCTATCGCAGCAAATAATGATGCCGAGATCGGTGACTTGCTTGCAGAAGCTATGGATAAGGTCGGCAAGGATGGCGTGATTACTGTCGATGAAGGGAAAAGCCTCGCGACAGAAATTGAGTTTGTGGAGGGCATGCAGTTCGATCGAGGGTATCTCTCTCCTTACTTCGTCACCGATGCACAGGCGATGCAGTGTGTCCTTGAAGACTGCTACATCCTTGTATACGAGAAAAAGATTTCCACAGTAAAGGACATCGTTCCGCTGTTGGAGGCTGTTGTGAATGCCGGCAAGCCAATGCTGATTGTGTCTGAAGAAGTCGACGGAGAAGCACTTGCCACATTGGTAATCAACCGTTTGCGTGGCACGTTCCAGGTATCTGCCGTAAAGGCTCCCGGCTACGGAGATCGCCGAAAGGCCATGCTCGAAGACATTGCCATCCTCACCGGAGCAACGGCCGTCTTTGAAAATCTCGGCATGAAACTCGAGAACATCGGCCTTGCCGAACTGGGTCGTGCCAAGAAGGTCATTATCGATAAAGACAACACGACCATTATCGAGGGTGGCGGAAAAACATCTGACATCAAAGCACGGATTGAGCAGATCCGTCGTGAAATTGAGAATGCATCCAGTGACTACGATCGTGAAAAGCTGGAAGAGCGTCTTGCAAAACTCGCTGGTGGTGTTGCCAAGATTAATGTTGGTGCAGCAACAGAAAGTGAAATGAAAGAAAAGAAGGCCCGTGTAGAAGACGCGCTTCATGCAACCCGAGCCGCTGTTGAAGAAGGCATCCTGCCAGGTGGTGGTGTTGCCTTGCTGCGTGCTAGCTCACAGGTAAAGCCAAAGGGTTTAAGTGATGATGAGTCCGTTGGCTATCAGATTGTTGTACGGGCGTCTCGTGCTCCAGTAACGATGATCTCAACCAATGCTGGCCAAGACGGTTCTATCGTGTGTGAAAAAGTTCTTTCGGGTGAAGGGAACTTTGGCTACAACGCCGGAACCGATAAGTATGAAGATCTCGTCAAGGCTGGCGTTATCGACCCAGCCAAGGTGACGCGAACTGCTCTGCAGAACGCCACAAGTGTCTCAACGCTTCTTCTGACAAGTGATGCACTGATCGCTGAAAAGCCAAAGGACGCAAAGGGCAAGGGCGGTGCAGGCCACGGCGGTGACTACGATATGTATTAATGCCGTCTGAGGCGTCTCAAAACACCTCTAGCAAGAATAAAGGGTTGGGTTGCTCTAGTAGGGCGGCCCGACCCTCTTGCTTTTCAGCACGGCCTGCGTTGGCTAGGCTGAATCAATATTCGTTTTTGAGGGAGTACGAAATATGCCACAGCAGAGTTGTCCACTTACCAGCCAGCAGGTTGTCGACATCTACTTCATGGAGCATCGGGCAAAGCTTCTTGATATTGCCGCCTTTCTCGATCGCCTTGAGCGAGCCGAGGGTCATGAGGGCCTTCAGGACGTACGGGTACGAGCCTTGAAAAAAGCGATTCCACTTTTGATTGATTCAAGTTGTGAAAACCATGCGAACCGCGCTGAGCGTATGCTTGAACTCTTGAGTGATCATACAACGGAACCAACTCCTGCTGCACACACGCAGTCAGCACTTGGAGCCGATCCAAATACGGACTACTGAGAGTACATCATGGCCTATATTGACCCACATATTCACATGGTCAGTCGAACCACAGATGACTATCGCCGCATGGCTCAGGCGGGCTGTGTCGCAATTACTGAGCCGGCATTCTGGGCAGGGTTTGATCGTTCCAGCCCGGCTGGTTTTTATGACTATTTTCGTCAACTCACAGATGTAGAACCGAAACGCGCTGCTCAATACGGTATTGCCCACTACTGCTGGCTGTGTATTAACCCCAAAGAAGCTGAAGACCCCGCATTTGCACGTGAGGTGATGAAGCTTATTCCAGAATTCTTGGATAAGCCTAATGTCTTGGGTATTGGTGAAATTGGTCTCAATAAAAACTCACGGAATGAACTGATCATTCTTGAAGAACAAATTGAATTAGCAAAACAACACGAACGCCTGATTCTTGTTCACACACCACACCTTGAAGATAAACTCAAGGGAACACGAATGACGATGGATGCACTCATCAATGCCGGAATTGATCCGGGACGTGTTCTTATAGACCATGTTGAAGAGCACACCGTTGCCGAAGTCCTTGATCGAGGATTCTGGGCAGGGATGACACTCTATCCGGACAGCAAGTGCACACCCCAGCGAGCAGTTGATATTATTGAATGTTACGGAAACGAACGTATCTGGATTAATTCAGCCGGTGACTGGGGTCCCAGTGATCCACTTTCAGTACCGAAGTGTCATGTCGAGATGCGGCGACGAGGACATAACCAAAAGCTTGTGGAAAAAATCAGCTTAGAAAACCCACTTGCATTCTTGGGTCAAAGCGGTCGTTTTATCCTTCCAGAACATTCTTGAAGCTCACGCTACCCAGCGGCTGTGCCCATCTCGAGTGCTTTGTAATCCGAGTGATCCATGAAGATGTGTATCTGTGGTGGGTGTCAGTTTATAGCCGAAGGAACGACACAGTGCGATCGCGTAGTGATTCTCCTTCGAGATGAGAGCACGCACAGAGCGGGCACCGCGAATGCGCGCCAGGTCATGGAGTTGACTGCACATAGTGTGCGCGAAACCACGGTTCCGAAATGAGGGATGCACTGCAAGAGAAAGTTGTGGTGACCCAAGCGTGTCTTCCCATGATGAAAGAAACCCATAGACAACTGCTTGGCCACGGGTAAAACCAAAGCGATGAAGATCCTTTTTTGATTGCGTACTTGTATAGAGCGCATGGGTAAGCTGAGAAGGATTCTGCTGGTTCAACAAATACGGCGGTAGCACGTGTTGATTGCCAGCTGTGAAAAGTGCTGTGAACAGGTTTTCAATTGCCGACTGATCAGGTTGTTCCGGACCGCGGATGATCATGCGGATCGTGTATTTCTCAGGGGTGTTGAGCTGTGAGCCTTCACGAGCACGTGAATGAGCCGCTTCTTCAATAGAAATACCGAACCCGACATCGAAAGAAAAGCCCGGTATCTGCTGGTAAGAAGCACCTATTTTACTTCGCGGTACGAATGAAGTTCTTCAAGAGGTACAAATCCGTCGCTCCCAGGAGGGCTTTGTGAAGGTGGCTGACACGGCGGTGCAGTCATTCGTCTCCAGAGATGTCTCCCCAGCCATATGCTGGCAGTTCCAACAACAAAAAAAACGAGGATGTCCTGTATCACCACTCACCATCCTAGCGCGGTACCGATTTGGAAAACGAAGAATGCACCGATCCAGGCAAGTGCAGTCATGTAGGCAAATGACACGAGGGGCCAAAACCAACTAGCCGTTTCTTTCCCAATAATAACCAACGTGCTTGCGCACTGAGCACATAGTGCAAAGAAAACCATAATCGAAAGTGCTACGGGTAAGGTAAATACTTTGCGATCAGTGCCGTCCCACGTGGCTGCACGCAATTGGCGGATAAGCATGCCGGCACCGTCCTCTTCTCCAGGGTCAACATCACCAAGGTTGTATATGACACCAAGGACTCCTAGAACCACTTCACGAGCTGGGAAACTTGCCACTGCTGCACATCCAATCCGCCAATCCCAGCCTAGCGGTTTCACAACAGGCTCTATCAGACGACCAGCCTGACCAAGAAAGCTCTGTCGCAAGGCCTCCCCCTGCTGCTCTGCAGATTCTGGATTCACACCAGCTTCAAGAACTGGTCGTGGAAAACTCCCAAGTGCCCACACGACAATACTTACGGCCAGTATGAGTGTCCCTGCATTTTTTAAGAAAGATACTGCAGCTTCACGAACGCGTTCAACAACAACAGCGACTTGTGGCCACCGCCAGCTTGGAAGTTCCAATACAAAGGGCTGTGGTGGCCCGCGAAAGATCGTACGAGAAAGGATAAAGGCGACCATTGCAGCAACAAGAATACCGACGAGATACATGGAGGCCAAGACAACAGCTGGCAAACGAATCCAGGAATTTCCAACTGCAACATTCGGGACGAATGCACTGCATAAAAGCAAATAGACCGGGAGTCGTGCAGAACAGCTCATCAGAGGAGCAACGAGAATGGTCAGTAATCTGTCACGACGGTTCTCGATCGTACGGGCAGCCATGATGCCAGGAATTGCACACGCAAAACTTGAAAGAAGTGGGATAAACGATTTTCCGGAAAGACCAACACCAACCAGAAGCCTGTCCATAAGAAAAGCTGCCCGGGCCAGATACCCACAACCCTCGAGTACTGCCACAAAGAGAAAAAGGATAGCTATCTGTGGCAGAAATATGATGACTCCCCCAACCCCTGCAATGACGCCATCAATAACAAGCGATTGAAGGATTCCATCTGGCATGATTGATTCTGCCAAGCCTGCAGCAAATTCAACACCTCCTGAAATGAGGTCCATCAATGGAGATGCCAACCAAAAGATAGAACTGAAGATCGAAAGCATGGTCAGTGCAAAGACAACAGTTCCAAATACTCGATGAGTTAACACCGAATCAATGTGATCTCCAAGTGATCGGCTTTGTTGAACAGAATAGGAAAGAACATCTTTTGTGATCTCATCGATCCAACCATAACGGGCAATTGCTTCAGCTGAAGCAACAGGACGATCAGAGTCTGAACATGTGGCCAGGCGAGACGTCAGTGATTCAGGAATCGTTTGCCCTGACCAATCAGAGGATTCGATAAGTGTTTCAGCAAGGTGGTCAATACCTTCTCGACGAGGTGCCACAAGACGAAGGACAGGACAACCAAGAAACTCCGAAAGTTTTTCTCGATTGATATGTATACCTTTGGATTCTGCAACATCGCAGAGCGTCAGTGCAACAAGAACGGGTTTCCCAATGGCAAGTGCTTGGCTTACAAGATAGAGATTACGGCTCAGGTTTGTTGCATCAACAACTACAACAATACAATCAGGTTGTTCTATGCCAGTCAAATTGCCATGAAGGACATCAACAGCAACCTGTTCGTCTGGGCTTTTTGCATTCAAACTGTAGGCACCAGGTAGATCGATCAGCTTAATGGTATGAGCACGATGATGAAATTGCCCCAATTTTTCTTCAACGGTCACTCCCGGGTAGTTTGCAATTCGGGTTGGGATGCCGGCTAGTGCTGAAAAGAGAGTGCTTTTTCCAGTATTTGGATTACCAAGCAAAGCGACAGTCAGTTTCATATCGGTATCTGCTACTAATTGCTCTGTGGTATCTTGAGTCTTGATGAAAGACATCACCGGTTCAAACGTTTTGCAAGAAGAAAAATTTTTCAGTTGGCTACGACCACACGTGCAGCCTCATTCCGACGAATCGATAAGCGATAGCCACGAAGTTCTAGTTCCACCGGATCACCCAATGGAGCGGTGCTCACAACAGTTACTTCAACACCTGGCGTGAGACCCATTTCAAGCAGCCGTAACGAGGTATTATCCTCACCAGAGATGTCTACAACGTGGGTCGTCGATCCTATGTTTAGAGTTGCGAGTGAACGCATAAAAGGGTTCCTGTGCAGGGCATCTGAGAAATCACACCCACTGATCGACACAATCGAAGCAGACTCTTGAGGCTTTATTGAGATGCAGTCTCAATAAAGCGTATCCTAGAAAGGGTTTCCCTCTCAGGCAAGCGACCGTATTGATTCGCGGTCTTCAGGGCAGAAGATAAGAAGTTATGACAAAAGGTCTTTTTATCACTGGCACTGACACAGATGTTGGGAAGACAGCAGTTGCTGTCGCGATCTTACAACAGTGTGTTTTGCAGAGGATTGATTGCCGAGCGTATAAGCCTGTGGCAAGTGGTGTTCAGTCTGGTCCATCAGACATTGATCGCCTGTGGAGTGCCTCTGGAAATGCCGGCACCCGCGATGATGTCTGCCCGCAATCGTTTCAACTTCCTGTTGCACCGCAACAGGCTGCTGCCGCCGAGGGAAGCCAGGTTGATGACGCCCTTCTCCGTCAGGGTCTGTATCCTCATATGCGTGCAGACTTGGTTTTGATTGAGGGAGCGGGTGGGTTATTTTCACCGCTGAGCCACCACACACTGAATGCAGATCTGGCTCGAGATTTTCAAATACCTGTAGTTATCGTAGACAGCAGTCGTCTCGGGTCTATTGGTCGAACACTGACTGCAGTGACAGCAGCGGAGTCAGTGGGTCTGACCGTTTCAGCAGTTGTTCTTTCTCAGTCAGAAACTGGCCACCATGGAGGGAACCAAAAGCCAGATAGCCCTGAGGTCATCGCGCGTCAGTCGCAAGGGGAATTGCAAAGAAGACTTCCTCATATTGTTGTTTGTGGTCTCGGCTACGAGGCCTCAACAATTGAACCCTTCGTGGATTGGCAATCGATTGCGGCGCCGTTCCAAATGCTTTCAAAGCGATAGCCCGAGAAGGTTCGCTAGATGCCCGCACTGATTTTTTTTGCCTGATCAAGTGATTCGGTGGCTTCAGCAAGACCAGTAACCGACAGCTTAATAACGACTTGCCAGCACCCACTCGCATCAGGTGTGACAATCCAGTGAGGCATGACGACTGTCGACTGATGAATGAGTTCAAAGCCACCCTCTGATTGACTGACCGACTCGATTGGAAATGTCCACATTCCGGCATGTCCGCCATTACTCGCCACACTGCAGTCGAGGGTGGCCTGAATGTTAAGCCAGTTATCTTCGAGGCTGAGATGAGATGTTTCCTTGAGATCAAGATGAGTTCCAAGATGTCCAAGATCCAAGCCATCTTTATTTCGAAAACAGCGACCAGTGGTACGTGAAGGAAGACCAGAAAAGTTGAACTCAATAGCTAAATGTTGACAAAAGTTGTCAGGCAAGTCTTCGAGCCGATATCCAAGTTCAACAGTGTCAGACCCTGCGGAGAGTGTGATGGCTTTTGAAAGGGTTAATGGAATCCCCCACACATTGCCCTTTCGTGACAAGAGTACCTGCATTCGATCTGGATTGCGGCGGATGCTTGCCTCATACGATCCTGTGGCAAAATCACCACGTTCCAGGGCCCTTCCAGAGGCGATGTCTGCTGCTGATGCGTCAACATCAAAGAAATGGTCAATACAACTCTTCCGTCGGTACTCGTCATACTGAATCTTTTCGGCAAGCCCTTCGTGCTTAAACGTAGCGAGTTGGGAAGGATCAATAATACTTCGCGCTTCGCCGGGGCCTACAAGAACTTGATCATGATAGGCCTCCTGACGACGGTCGAGCGTTGCAAGAAGATTGTGGCGCTGTTTCCGGAGATCAAACTCATACAGCATTCCACCGACAGAGGGAGCCAGCCAGAGATCAATATGTTCATTGGAAAGTCGAACTTCCGTTTTGCTGTCGAAGTCATAGTCTGAACTTACAGCTTCCACCCATGTAGCTGGCCGACCTTCAGCGAGATCCAGTGCATTCTCCGCTGTAATTAATTCCTTATAAACTGCATTCCGCAGATGTGGCAGGTAGATGCCACCAAAAGCACCGTGCCAGTAGGCACAATTGCATTGACCTCGATAGAGCGATGTAGCGGCTTGTTGGTATGCAGTCTTGTCTGTGATTGACTGTTCAGAGAGTCGGGCAAGCCGATTACTTACCACCATCATCCGGGCATACATCTCATTGGCTTCAGGGTATCGATAGCGAAAGTTTTTCCAGGATCCACCACGAACAAATGGAACAAGAAGTGACTGTGTTGGATCGCTTTTTGCATTTTGACGTGCTTTGACACACGCGACTTGTTGCTCAGGTTGAAGAGCCCATTCAGTCATCTCACGATAACTGCATTCTGGTAGCCAGATTGTTCCACCTGGTGGATCACTTCGAATCACATCAGACGGGAGTGCCATGGTCATCCAGTCTTGATTTGCTTCAAGAAGACCAAAGAACCGTTGTAACCAACCATCCTGAAAACAGGTTTTGTGCGTACCCGGCCAGACTCCAAATTTCTCTCCGTCATCACTGAAGACAGCCAAAGCGCCCTGTCTGCGTGAGGCGAGGAAACGAAGGTGTTCAATGGTTTCATCTGGCGATGCGAACGGAATAACATACCGCAGATGTTCACTGCCCGGAAATACACCAATGGTACGACCATCGGACTCAGTGATCCAATAACGGTCGAGCTCTTCATTGGGAAGTCCAGCAGCCTTGAAGTGGAAGTCATCGAGGATAGTCCACTCGACACCAGCAGTTGCGAGGTCGGCTGTCATGCTTGAATCCCAGACTCTTTCAGCAACCCACATTCCAGTGACTGTGGTCTGAAGACGTTGTTCGAGCCAGTGGTTGTACTGACGAATCTGACCGATTCGGTCGCGCGATGGCAGCATGGCGAGTATTGGTTCAGAAAATCCACCACCAACAATTTCAATTTGTTTCGCTGCAGCTAAGGAAGCTAATCGGTCGAGATATTCAGGATGATTGCTCTCGAGCCATTCAGCAAGTGGTCCACTCGTGTGTAATGCAATTCGAATAGCCGGATGTTGCTGCAGTAAATCAAGAAAAGGGAGATAGCTTTTTTGATAGGCATCCTCCACCACGCCATGAAAGTTTCCAACAGGCTGATGGTCATGGAGAACGAAAACAAATCGAACAGCGGGGTGCATACGTAAAGTATTCCAGAGGCCAGGCGAATGCTCTGATTTTCATGTTTTCTGGAACCCGCGCCAAACGCTATTCAGAGATTCTATGAACGAGTGAGTCGTATCACCGTAAAGGTCATACCGGCTCTAGGGACTAGGAAAAGATTGCCTGCGTAAGGACCCTCGTCTGATTACTGCGGCTCCTTCCAAGAACCGGTTTCACGAAGCAAACCGGCCGTTGTATCCGGAGGAATTGTTGAGATGTGATATCCAGTGCCAAGTTCAAAGCCGGCAATGGGTGCAATCCGTGGGAGCACCTCAAGGTGCCAGTGCCAATGAGCAGCTGCCTTGTTGAGTGAAGGAGATGGAACAAATGGGAATTGATGGAGCCACCAATTGTAGCTTGCGCTGGGTATCAACTTGTTGAGCGATGCCACAAATTGTTGGGTAAAGTGTGCGACCTCTTCCATTTGACTGTGAGGCTCGGTATGGAAAAAACAGGAAGGTTCATTACGGATGAGCCACACTTCAAAAGGCTGGCGAGGCGCGGAGGGAACAATCGCTACGAAACTCTTATATGTGTGAACAATACGGTTTTCACTTTTTGCCTCAGACAAAATATTTTCAAATAGGTTTGGTTGACGAATGACCTGCTGACACTTTGTAGATATTGTTGGTGGTATGCGGTCAATCGCAATCAGTTGGCTATGGACATGTGCCAGTGAAGCTCCTGCTTGAATGCCACCGTTTTTGAAGATCATTGCCCACGCAATCTCAGGATTGGTTGAGAGTTGTTCCATTCGATACTGACAGAGTTTCCAGACACCAACCCAGTCATTGAAAGGAACTTCAAGAACTGATTCAATGTGGAGGGGTGACTCGATAACAACTTCATGAACACCAGAGGCATGTACAATTTTTTGGTGTGGCACGCTTGAGTCAGCGGCATCACGAGTATGTCCAGATGGCTTCATCTCAACAACCGGATAGGCGTTGGGAATAATCCTTGATTTCCAATCCAGAGAATCGGCTGCTGGCCACTGCTGAACTGGATCTGGAGTGAGGCCCGCATTTTCTCGACAGAAAGGACAGTCTTCTTGCGGCCGGTTCAGAAGGTCATTTGGGCGGTCAGCACGTCGAGGTGCAAGAAAGATATCTCGGTTTGCAAGAGGATCATAGTGAATTGTGGGTTCTCTCGACTGATCGAATGAGAATGACATGTGTGAACCACTCAAATGAATTGGAAAGGGGAAAATGCCCCTCTTATTGAACGCTACAATCGTCGCCCGTACACTCAGAGCCTATAACAAGTTGGGTTAAGAAAGTGTCATTTACAAAAGTGCATTTCGGCAATCACGTATTCACAGATTTCTAGACATTCGGAGAGAACACCATGCTTACAGTTGGCGACGAGTTCCCCCAGTTTTCTGTCCAAGCCTGTACTGGTACGGAAAAAGAAGACATCAAGTTGCTCACATCAGCTGACTATTCCGGGAAGTGGACGGTGTTCTTTTTTTATCCAAAAGATTTCACGTTTGTGTGTCCTACGGAATTAGCTGAGTTCAACAAACAACTGAAATCATTTTCGGATCGTGATACGAGTGTCGTGGGTGGCAGCACCGATAACGAATGGTGTCATATGATGTGGCGACGATCACATGCAGACTTAAAAGATCTTGCATACCCACTGATTGCAGCCCAAAAGCTGGGTGCCGAACTCGGTATACTCGAGCAAACAGAGGGATACTGCCAGCGGGCAACATTTATTGTTGATCCGAACGGCGTGATCCAATGGGTTGATGTGAATCAAGGGCGTGTTGGCCGAAATGTAGCTGAAGTAATACGAGTTCTTGATGCTCTCCAGAGCGATGAACTGTGCCCATGCAACTGGAAGAAGGGCGACCCATACGTAAAAGTTGGCTAATTTTTGCGTGGACAGGATTGGCTCGTTCTGCAGGAGAGACTTTCTATGCGTAGTCGACTCCACTCTCATTCATGGAAAAACAAGTTTGGTTTCGCTTTTCGAGGTCTTCGGCGTGCCTTTCGCACACAACATAGTTTTGCGATTCATCTACTCATTGCATGTGTCGCTGTTGCTGCTGCTGCCGTGCTCAGGGTGACAACGGTTGAATGGGGACTCATTCTTGCTGCCATTGGAATGGTGCTGGTTGCAGAGACATTCAACACAGCGATCGAGTCATTGGCACGTGCCGTTCATACACAGTTTCATCCACGATTACGTGATGCATTGGACATTGCCAGTGCGGCCGTTCTCCTCGCGTCAGGCACTGCAGTCGTGATCGGGCTATGTATCTTTGTGCCGGCACTGTACAGGTTTTTTTATAGCGTCTTGTAGATCGCTTTACTTGCGAATGTCGTAGCAGAACATGTTGTCTCCGTCGCGAATGTAGAGCATGCCATCCACAATAACAGGGTGTGCCCAGCAGGGGCTGTCACCACTATCAGGGATCTGAAAATACGACACCTCTTCAAAAGCGGCCGGATCTGCTTTTACGAGAGCAAAAGTTCCATTTTCCCACTGCACATACAAGTGTCCGTCAGCTGCGACAATGGCTGCTGACCCCTTTCCTCCGACATCACTTCGATTTTTCCAAACCACCTCTCCTGTCATTAAGTCAGCGCTGATGATAAACGTTCCACTGTCAGCGCATCCGTAGAGGTGATCATCGATGAGGACAACTCCGCCGTGCTTATTCGCTAAATCTTTTTTGAGAGGAAAGATTTCCTTTGATGTCACTGATCCACCTGGACCAGGAAGTTGCTGGATGAGCGCTCCTCCTCTTTTATATCCAGCTACAAAATAGACAAGATCGTCTTTGATAATCGGCGTCGGGATAACGGCCGTTGTCTTTTCGATTGGGAATGTCCATTGGAGTTTGCCTGTTTCAGCATCAACAGCAAACGCTCCAGATCCAGTTGTTTGTACATATATTTTTTTGCCAGCAATTTCACTGATGACAATCGACGCATGGCCAGCACCACGATCTTCTGGTACGGCACACTTCCAGATGATATCGCCATTATTTTTATCAAGAGCCACCATTGTTGTTTGGCTACCGCCTGGGGTGCAAACAAGTTTGTCACCATCAATAAGAACAGACTCACTGTATCCCCAAGCATCGTCTTTCGTTCCACCGAAAGCTGACTTCAAATCAATTGCTTTTCCAAATTCTCCGGTCTCAGCGTCGCAGCCAATGAGTAAACCAAAAGGAGTGATGACATACACAATACCGTCAGAAATGGTTGGAGTGCTCCGAGAACCATTCCAGCTTGGCTTCTTGTTTTCGTTATATGCTTCACCTGTTTTCGTATGCCAGATTGGTTTCCCAGTGATACGGTCAAAGCATGAGAGGTATTCATCATCATTTGAGGCAGTTGAGGGCCCATCACCCAACGTAAAAATCCTATCCCCTACGATAGCCAAACTGGCATAGCCACGGCCGGCACCAGCTGACCGCCAAAGTAGTTTTGGACCTTCCTCAGGCCAGGATTCGAGCAAGTTGGTGTCCGGAGCAATGCCAGTACGGCTGCTACCACGAAATGTAGGCCAATCAGTTGCCTGTGCCGCTTGAAGAAATAAGCAACAGAACAAAACTAAGAAAATATGGTGAAACTTGCTCGGGAAGCACCGCATGGAATTTTCTCCAGATGTGTGAGCCGAGGCTTTGTGCACCGGCAGGGTGTCGTTTTATTATGACGATTCTCGACGTATTCGACCACTCACCAACCACGTCCATCGGATACAGTTGATAGTTCAATCAAAATGTCGGTTTTATTGGCTGAGTGCCACGTCCATTCATATACAGAGTCATGTATTGAGCCTGGTTGCTCTTACAGGTGAAGAAAGTATCCCACGCGTTTGTGAAAACAATACAACAGGCATCACAACACTGAGACTGATTCACGGTAGAACTGACGTTTTCGTATCATTTTTTGGACTCAACCACATGATGACTGAGTAAAAGACCGGGGTAAAGAAAATGCCGAAGACAGTGACCCCGAGCATGCCGGAAAAGACTGCTGTCCCAAGAGCAACACGCATCTCAGCACCAGCACCTCGGCCAATGAGTAGTGGCACGACACCAAGAATAAAAGCAAGAGACGTCATCAAGATTGGTCGTAAACGCTGGGTTGCTGCCTCGAGAACTGCCTGCGTTCGTGGGAGTCCGTCGGCCTCACGCTGCTTGGCAAACTCAACAATTAAGATCGCATTCTTGGCTGCCAGACCAACAAGAACAAGAAGCCCAATTTGAGTGAAAATATTGTTATCGCTTCCAGCAATCCAGACACCCGATATTGCTGCTAAAAGACACATTGGCACGATCAAGATGACAGCCAGTGGAAGCAACCAGCTTTCGTACTGAGCGGCGAGAACAAGAAAAACAAAAAGAGTACCCATCGCAAAGACAAAACTCGCTGTATTCCCGGCAAGTATCTGTTGCAAAGACAAGTCGGTCCATTCGAAGTCGATCCCTTGTGGAAGGAGTCCTTGGCCGGCTGGTGGTTGGCTCGCTAGCGTTTCAACCAATGCAATGGCGTCACCAGAACTTGTTCCAGCGAGTGTTGATCCTGAGAGGTCTGCCGATGGTGCAAGGTTGTATCGTGTTACAACAGCCGGACCACTAGTTTCTTCTACGGTCAGGAGGGTCGCCAGTGGCACCATTTCTCCATCGTTGTTGCGAACCTCAAGTCTCCCGATGTCTTCAGGAAGCATTCGGAAGGGAGCATCAGCCTGAGCCATCACCTGCCAATTCCTTCCAAAGGCCGTGAAGTCATTGACATAGGTACTTCCAAGATAAACCTGAAGTGTCTGATGAATGGATTCGATTGAGACGCCAGCAGCTTTTGCTTTTGTCCGATCAATATTGATAAACAGTTGTGGCTGGTTTGCCTTGAAACTGGAAAAGAGTCCGACGAGTCCTGGTTGCGCTGCAAGCGCGTCAGCGAGTCCGGCGGTTGTTTGCTCCAGTTCGGTCGATCCATGACCTGTGCGGTCACGAACCTGTAATTTGAAACCACCGGTGTTTCCAAGGCCATCAATTGGCGGAGCATTAAAGACCACGCAACGAGCATCACGAACCCGATAGAAGTCTTTCCGTAGTTTTCGTGCGATTGCAAAAGACGACTGTTCTGAATGCACAGCCCGACTTGCAAACGGATCAAGAATGACAAACATGCCGCCAGCATTCGACAGGCTGACGCTGGATAATAAGGAATAGCCCGAAACGGATATTGTATGTGCTACACCTGGTGTCTCAGCAGCAATCACCTCTAATTCAGCAATGACTTCTGCTGTTCTTTCATGACTTGCTCCTTCGGGGAGCGTCGCATTGACGAGAAGATACCCTTTGTCCTGTTCTGGAATGAATCCGACTGGAACAGTATTAAAACCAAAATAGGTAAGTCCCATCAGAGCGATGTACACCCCAACCATCACAATGCCAATTTTTAAAAGAAGTCCAACGACGACTCCATAGGCTCCTGTTGTGACATCAAAAAACAGATTGAAAAGTTTGAAAAAACCTGCCAGCAGCATGTTAAAAAGCGGAGCCAGAAAAGATCCGCAAACAAAGCCGATGCCAAATACACAAAGTCGGAGAGCCCACGTCGCAAGAATTGGTTGGGAGCCTTCAGCCAAACCAGTCCAGAGAATCACAAAGTCTTCAGTGAGCCAGATTGTCATTAAGCCACAGAGAAGACCAATGACAATAACTGGCAGTGGATCATTCTGTTGGTGTTTTTTGCTCGTTAAATCTGACGAGTTGTGACGGCTAAAAAGAATAGCTGCCAGGGCGGGAGAAAGTGTGAGCGAATTAATTGCCGAAAATACCGTGCTGGCTGCAATCGTGATAGCAAATTGACGATAGAACTCACCACTTATTCCGGCAATAAAAGCTGTTGGTACGAAAACTGCCACCAGTACCAATGCGATTGCTATGAGTGCACCACTTACTTCACGCATTGCCTGTCGTGCAGCCTCACGAGGCGGAAGTCCTTGACGAATCAGCCGCTCAACGTTCTCTACCACAACAATGGCATCATCGACCACGATTCCAATTGCAAGTACGAGTCCAAATAGAGACAGGTTGTTCAGTGAAAAACCAAGACCGGCCATGACTGCAAACGCGCCTATCAAAGAGACTGGGACAGCAATCATTGGAATCAATGTTGCCCGCCAGTTTTGTAGGAACAAAAGAACCACGACAAATACGAGGATCACTGCTTCGAACAGCGTCTTCATGACCTCTTGGATACTTTCCTCAACGAAAACAGTTGTGTCGTAGAGTACGCCGTATTCCAGACCCGAAGGAAAGCTTGCAGCGAGTTTCTCCATTTCACTGCGGACTCGTTTTGCAGTAGCAATGGCATTCGATCCGGGCCGCTGATAGATCGCCATTGTGATAGCTTCACTGCCATCGACGCGACTTGCTGTATCTTCATTTTTTGCACCGAGTTCTACTCTGCCAACATCACGAATACGAACAATCTCTCGGCCAACAGCCGGTGCACCTTTTGTTGCAGTTGATTCATGGCCAGTCTTGATAATGACATCTGCAAATTCCTCTGGTTCCAGTAATCGACCTGTCGTGTTGAGAGGCACCTGAAAAGCTATTCCAGGAGTAGCTGGTGGTTGACCGAGGCGGCCAGCTGGCACCTGAATATTCTGTTCCTGTAATGCTTTGATGACATCACCAGCGGTCATGTTACGGGTTGCTAGTTCATCTGGATCAAGCCAGATTCGCATGGAGTAATCGCGGGCTCCAAGAAAAGAAACATCACCCACACCATCAAGCCGTGCAATCGCATCTTTGACTTGAATCAACGCGTAGTTGCTGAGATAGAGTTGGTCGTATCTGCCGTCGGAAGAAAAAAGATTGACACAAAGAAGAATGCTTGGTGATTTTTTTTTGGTGATCACGCCCTGACGTTTTACTTCAGCAGGAAGTTTTGCTTCTGCAATTGCCACGCGATTTTGTGTCAGCACTTGCGCAAGATCGATATCAGTCCCAAGCTTAAACGTGACATCAATAACAGACTGTCCATCACCAGTACTCTTAGACGAGATAAATAGCATTTCCTCAACACCGTTGACCTCCTGTTCGATCGGGGTTGTCACAGTGTCGGCAACGACTTGTGCAGAGGCACCGGGATACACGGTTTGAATGGAAATCGTTGGCGGCACGACGTCTGGATATTGGCCGACAGGAAGTCCTGTTGCAGCAATACCACCGACGATGACAATCACTAGTGAAAGTACCGTCGCAAAGACCGGCCTGTTAATAAAGAACTGGCTGATCACGGTGTCACCACCTCTTGGGGAGTTGAAGATTCAGCAGTTTCTTCAACAGGCTGGACCGTACTGCCTTCACGGGCGCGTGACATGCCAGAGATGACCACACGGTCGTTCTTGTCGAGGCCTTCTTCAATGACGCGAAGCATTCCACTGCGAGCCGGAACGCTTCGGCCAGTGGTCACAGTTCGATACTCAACTCGATTTGTATCGCTGACAACCGCAACGTATTTTCGACCCTGATCGATGCCAAGAGCTCGCTCTGGTACCAACATGGTTTGTTCTGGTTCGGCAGTTGTCATCTGCACCCGCATGAACATTCCGGGTGTAATCAACTCTTCAGGATTGGGCAGCAGGCCACGGCATCGCACAGTTCCAGTTGTCGGTTTTACGCCAATGTCGACAAAGTCAAGAATTCCTTTGTGTAAAAAGAGTTCCTCCGTTACAAGTCGTGCTGACACAGGAATCTCAAGTTCTTTGATATCCCTCCAGGTTACGGCTTCACCACCACGTTTTGCGATTGCTCGTTGACGAGCCAAGAGAAGTGCACGTTCATCAGTGTCGAAGTACACCTCAATGGGTGATGTGGTGACAACCGTTGTCAGTCGTGTTGCCGAGCTGCCCGTTCCTGTAACAAGGTCTCCAACATCTACTTCACGAGTGCTTACTCGACCAGTGAGTGGTGAGATGATCTGGCAGAATTCGAGGTCAAGTTCGGCCTGAGCTACTATTGCACGAGATTTATCAAGCATCGCGTTGGCAACGTCTCGCTTGGCAACGAGTATCTCGTATTGTTCTCGAGTCACGACGGCCTTTGGTAGCAGATTTTTGTATCGGGCAACTTCACTTTCAAGTTCATTGAGTTCAGCAAGAGCTTTCGCAACATCAGCCCGAGCCTGATCACGAACAACAAGGTATGGCCGCTGGTCAATTGAGAACAGCGGGTCGCCCTTCGTAATTCGCTGACCATCACTAAAATGAATTTCTGTGATAAAGCCTGAGACGCGAGCTTTTACCTCAACTGTTTCAACAGCGGCGGCGTTCCCATTGAATTCCAAAGGATTTGTAAGATTCTGAATGCTTGGTTTTGTGACGATTACTTCAGGGGTGGGCGGTTGAACAAGTGACGGGGCAGACCGTTGGCACCCGGCGACTACACAAAGTACGAGTAATGGCAGTCGGAAAAAACAGCACGACAGTCGATAAACAAACACGAAGTGTGTACTCCCAACCTTCAAAGTAAGTAGTTGAATCACAGGGTACCGATCTTACACCGTGACGGTGTCCGTGACCTCACCTTCCTTAAAAACCCTATTATCGAATGTGGCAGTGCATCTATGGCCATGCTGTCACACTAGAATGAATGATTTTTGAGCTCCATGGTGCGATTCAGAGTGGATGGCGTGAACTCTTGATTCTGGCGGGTATGATAGAGGTGCGTACCAACAACTCTGATAACCAAGTCAGTTTTCAACCCCCTTTCCCTTTCTGGAACAAGTCCGTGGCAGATACACATTCTTCATCAGATGCTCTTCGTCTTTTTGCGCCTCGTACCTCAATTGAACAAGTTGAGGAAGGAAACGAACTTGCACCTAAGTTTGATGAAAAAGGCTTTATTCCATGTGTCACAACAGATCACGTGTCGGGTGAGTTGCTGATGGTAGCCGTAATGAACCAAGAGGCACTCGAGAAAACAATCCTAACCGGAGAGGCGCATTACTTCAGCCGAAGCCGTCAGTGTCTTTGGCACAAGGGAGCGACAAGCGGGCTTGTCCAGAAAGTTGTCGAGATGAGGATTGATGATGACCAAGACTGTATTTGGTTGCGGGTTGATGTCGCTGGTGGCGCGAGTTGTCATGTTGGGTATCGCTCCTGCTTTTATCGAAAAGTTCCAGTGGGTGTGCAGCGAGACAGCGGCTCGGAACTTGAGTATATCGAGGCCGAAAAAACATTTGATCCAAAAGAAGTGTACGGTGATGCACCAAATCCAACGCAGTTGTAATTTGGTACGTGAATGACAAGGTAATTTTTCTATGGCTGATGCATCAACAACACAACTTGCACTCATTCGCCAGCTCAAGTTCTGTGCGGGTCACAGACTCTACCGGCACGAAAGCAAATGTGCTTTCTTTCATGGGCACAATTATCGTGTTGATCTTGAGGTCGTTGCCGCAAAAGGCGGTGACGAAGTCGATGAAGTTGGTCGCGTTGTAGATTTTTCACTTATAAAAAAGCGAATGCTTGGATGGCTCGATGATCACTGGGATCATGCGTTCCTGATCTATGAAGAAGACAAGAATGCCCTGGCCGCTATTCAGATGGTGGAGCCAGTGAAATATTTTGTCATGCCCCATAACCCGACGGCAGAAAATATGGCGAGATACCTTCTTGAGATCGTTGCCCCGCATGTCTTAACGGATCTTGGCGTAATCGCCCGACAGGTTTCTTTGTGGGAAACGTCTGAATCGTGCGCCGTAGCCACACGTTCTGAGCATCCAGTGGCTATTGGTCCAGCCATGCCCGGGACAGCAATTATCAAAGATAGTCGAAGTTCGGTGACATCATGAGTACTTCAGAAACACGTGGGAGTCTGGGGCGTTTTCCAACAACTCGGCTACGAAGAAATCGACAGTATGAATGGCTTCGAGATATGGTGGCAGAAACGAGCGTGTCGCCGCACGATCTCGTATGGCCCTTGTTTGTACATGACAAGGCAGAAAATGAACCCATTGTTGCAATGCCTGGTGTTGATCGTCTGCCAATAGAGGGTGTAGTGAAGGCTGCAGCCGACGCAAAGTCATTAGGCATCTCTGCAATCGCGCTTTTCCCAGTTATCCCTTCACAGCAGAAGACCGTTGATGGCGAGCATGCTCTTGATCCAGAAAATCTGATATGTCGAACCATTCAGGCTGTGCGAGCTGAGACGGGAAATGACGTCGGTATCATCTGTGATGTCGCACTCGACCCGTATACAACACATGGTCACGATGGATTGCTTAAAAATGGCTGCATCGTGAATGATGAGACAGTTGCTGTGCTTCAGCAGCAAGCTGTCGTGCTTGCCCAAGCCGGCTGCCATATCGTTGCACCATCAGA
This sequence comes from Pirellulales bacterium, assembly GCA_016776925.1. Lineage (GTDB taxonomy): Bacteria > Planctomycetota > Planctomycetia > Pirellulales > UBA1268 > UBA1268. Next base: position 20,607 of record JADHSL010000018.1, read on the forward strand.
CATGATGGATGGTAGAGTGCGGGCCATCAGAGCAGCACTTGATGAAAATCAAAAAGAAGAAATAGGCATTCTCTCGTACGCAGCAAAGTATGCGTCTGCCTTCTATGGACCTTTTCGTGATGCGCTCGGTAGCCATGCGGCCCTTGGTACTGCAAAATCTCTTGGCGTTGCAGATAAGAAGACGTATCAGATGGATTCAGCAAACACAGACGAAGCACTCAGAGAGGTTGCCTTTGATCTTGATGAGGGTGCTGATTTAGTCATGGTCAAACCAGCCATGTCGTGTTTGGATATCATCTACCGGGTCAAGCAAACCTTCGGTGTCCCCACCCTTGCCTATCAGGTGAGTGGAGAGTACGCCATGATTCAGGCAGCCACAGCAAACGGCTGGCTCGATGGTGATCGGGCTGCCGTTGAAGCAGTTCTCGCAATAAAACGGTCTGGAGCCGACGCGATTCTGACCTATTTCGCACCAAAAATCGCCCGACAGTGCTGAAACACGTGACGTAGCCGGAACCAGATCAGGCCTCTCAGAAGGTTTTTCAATTTCTGAACGACAGGCTCGTGTTGACGGCAACCGGTTAAATTTCTCATGATTTGGGCAGATTGGAAGTGGACAAGCAATTCATTTTCCACCATACGATTGAACCCTGTTTTCAAAACACGACGAATTTCGTCGTCGTAGGAAGAAACCACCTTGAAAGGATGCTATGCACGCTTCACGCATTTTGGCCCTAAGCCTCACAATGTTCGGATGTCTTGTTCTCATGCTGTTCCCCGTTTCAGCAATCGAGCAAACCCCCTCTGCAGTTGATACTGAATTAGAGCGAGTACGTGGCAATTGGCGAGTTGTTGAACTCGTTGAAAATGGACAGGAAATCCCAGATGAACAAATGCAGTACTGGCTTCCAGGTGGTGGAAATCTGGAAATTGTTGACTACACAATTCTTTTCTCAGATCCTGTTGGTGGAAGTAAAACGACACGTGAGTTCCGGATTGATCCAACGTCTTACCCAAAAAGAATTACAATTAAGAATAAGGATACGGAAACAGGGAAAGGCATCTACAAATTCGATGAGGGCAAACTCGTCGTCTGTTTTTCACGGGATGTCTCAAAGGTACCTACTGAGTTTGGGGCCCCAAAAGATTCCGCACGAGCTCTCGTCGTGATGGAAAAATATGAGCCCAATAACTCAGCAACCCCAAAGGGTGCCCCACGACCTGCTCCAAAGCCAGTTCATGATAATCCTCCTGATATGAGCCAGTGGCAGAGTGCCAAGCCAGCACCTCCTCCGGCTGTCGTACCAGGTGGTGGTGTGACATCACGTGTACTGACTGACGCTGAGGTTCGGGAAATGACTGTGGGAACATGGCGTATGACAGATACTGAAGGGTCCGTTGATATCACGTACAACGTCGACGGAACGTTTCAGACCTATCGGTACTATCAGATGCTTCAAAACTTTCAATCAGTATTTGTACCTACTCCGATTTCCAGTGGTACATGGATGATATCAAATGGTCGATTGATTACTCACGTAACAGCCTCCTCTCGAGTTGGCCTGACGAATCAGACGCTGACGCCTGCGGTTCGTTCAATCTCTCAGACGGACCTAATTCTTGTTGATAATTTTGGGCGTGTGTCACGATCCGTTCGCGTACGCTAAAGATTCCATCAGAATCTCAGCTGACTTGATGGAACTGGTAAGAACAAAGCTTCCTGAGACTGACCTGTAGAGGCAGGCAGTCTTGGGAAGCAGTCAGCTTTTGAATGCCACAGTGTTGCCCCGGAAAAGCTCTGAAAGTTTTTGCTCTATCTTGTGTGTCGGTGAGTTGCAGGTGCCCCTGGGTAAGCTACCGCAAGGCCGTCCATTCTGCCCAAGAAGCATCTAGAATAATCGCTGTCTTTAAGATATGCAGTATCTTCTTTGTTTTTGTGTATCGTTCTTTTTAGAGCACTAAGGATTGCAAGTAATGATACACAAAACAAAAAGAGTACTGCTTGTTGAAAATCCAAATGCTGGTGCAAGTGACAAGCAGGCACTTCTCAAAGAACTTCGGGAAGATCTCCTGTCACAGGGGTTTCTTGTAGAACAAGAGAGTAAACCAGAGAGTATTCAGAAGTGTTTACGTGCCGCCAGTGAAGAAAACAACAGATTTGCATGTGTTATCTGTGCAGGAGGAGACGGCACGATCGGTATGGTTGCAAATTGGGCTGATCCAACCACACCACTTGCGATATTACCACTTGGAACGGAAAACGTTCTTGCCAAGCAACTTGGATTTAATCATGACATCAAGCAGTTGATTCATCGAATAATAAGTTCAAAGACATTTTCCCTTGATGCCGGGGAAGCAAACGGACAACTCTTTCTGGCAGTCGCTTCTGTCGGTTTTGATGCAGAAGTGGTACGCCTTCTCAGTGCTCGACGAACCGGTCACATTGACCATACAACCTGGATTCGACCGATTTTACAAGCACTTCGTGGATATCAATTTCCCAAGATTCGTGTCCAAACTGAAGGAAATGAAAAAGCGATTCATACACGCTGGGCATTTATCTTCAACGTGCCGCGATATGCACTTGGGCTTCGATTTGTTGCGGAAGGTGATTGTGCTGATGGCCAACTTGATCTGTGCTGTTTTCGTGGGGGTCGTTGGTGGAATGGTCTTCGGTATTTTGTTGGTGTTCTTTTTGGCTGGCATCGAGCCTGGCGTGACACACATGTGGAGCAAGTAACACAAATTTCTATTGAATCTGATGAGCCAGTCCCATATCAGCTTGATGGTGACCCGGGTGGTGAGTTGCCGGTGACAATCCGAGTGCTTCCTGGCCGCCTCACGTTCGTTGGCATATCACCAACAGTGGGTTCTTAAAAAGAGCATACCCAGAGACAGTCGAGAGACGGGAACGAGAGCCCATTGCTGGCCAGAATATTCAGAACTATTTGCCTTTGGGGCGAAAGGACTTCATTCGAATTGGGTCTGTTTCCAGGTAAGGTGGCGTGGTGTTCCCAGTATGGATGAGATCAATGCAGTAAGGAATTGCTGGGAAAACTGCATCAAGACATTCACAAATGCTTTTTGGGCGGCCTGGAAGATTGACGACCAGAGCACCACCACACACCCCCGCGGTCTGTCGAGAAAGAATCGCGGTGGGAACATATTGAAGTGATACCTGCCGCATCAGTTCGCCAAATCCTGGCAGCATTTTTGAGCAGACACGCTCAGTTGCCTCAGGCGTTACATCACGTGGTGCAGGTCCTGTACCGCCTGTTGTGATGATAAGACAGCATCCATGGCTAGACATGTCTTTGATAGCTGTTGCAACACATTCAACTTCATCCGAAACAATTTGAATTTCAGGATCCCATGAAACACACAGCACTTCACGAAGATAATCGTGAACAGCGGGCCCACCTTCGTCGGCATATTCACCGCGGCTAGCCCGGTCTGATACTGTCAGAATTCCTATGCGAATCGAGCCCCCGTACTTTTTTTCTACGTCCGGTCCTTTACTCACCCCAGAACACCTTTGGTCTCGAGGAGTTCGATGATTGCATCCACACATCGACTGACCGGGAGTTCGTCGGTAGGAAGCACGAGATCTGCTTGTAATGGAGCTTCGTATGGTGCTGAGACACCGGGGAAGTTGCCCAGTTCCCCTGCATCGGCTTTTGCATACTGCCCTCTCTCATCACGGGTCCGACAGATTTCTATGGGTGCTGAGAGATGGATAGTGAGGAATCGTTCTGTGCCAACAAGTTCTGCAGCTTTTTGCCGTGACTGCTCATCAGGTGCAACAAAGGCCGCAATGACAATGAAGCCGGCATCATTTGCAATCTTTGCTACCTCTACAGAGCGTCGAAGGTTTTCACTTCTTTCGCTTGCTGAGAATCCAAGATCCCGGCTTATGCCAAGTCGCATGGCCTGTCCATCGAGAACCATAACGGCACGCCCATCATCAAAGAGTTTGCGTTCCAGTGCCTGAGCGACAGTTGTCTTTCCTGAACCTGTGAGCCCAGTAATGAGGATTGTTACTGGATTTTGTCCAAAACGAGCGTGGCGTTCTTCAATGGTCACTTCACTGGAAGAGACCGTCAGACCTTCAGTTGCTGGTTCATCATCCCAGTGGGCAGCTCCTTCTTCTGGTTCTCGATCAAGAATCATGCCTGCGCCAACAGTTCCGTTTGTCAGCCGGTCAATAATGATAAAAGATCCGGTTGTTCGATTGCGTCGATACGAGTCATGAGCAATTGGTACAGCCAGAGTGACTCCGCAGCGCCCGATCTCATTGAGTGCTAATGTCGGTGCAGGTTCGCGGTGCAGTGTGTTGATATCGACTCGATACTTGAGGGAGCTTACTCGGCCTGGTGTGACCTTGCCTGTCTGTTTGAAAAGATATTCTTTTCCTGGGACAAGCGATGTTTCATCCATCCAGACAAGTATCGCTTCGAACTTCTGATCAACCTTTGGAAGATTCCCCACTCGGACAATCATATCGCCACGACTGGAGTCGATTTCATCTTCAAGTGTGAGCGTTACTGACTGGGGAGCAAATGCCTCATCACGTTCTCCATCGAAAGTGACAATCGATTGAATACGACTCTTCTTACGAGACGGTAAGGTAATAATTTCATCACCCTTACGGATAATTCCTGATGCAACTGTCCCGGCAAAGCCACGAAAGTCGAGGTTAGGTCGTGTGACGTATTGAACGGGGAATCGAAAGTCCTCCATGTTGCGGTCAGAACCGATATAGACTGTTTCGAGAAGATGCATGAGTGGTGGACCCTCATGCCATGTCATCTTTTCACTGTTTGTAACGACATTGTCGCCCTTGAGCGCAGAGATTGGCATGAAGTGTACATCAGGCAATTCAAGTCGCGCAGCAAAGTCAACATAGTCACGACGAATGGATTCAAATACGTCCTGACTGTAGTCAACAATGTCCATCTTGTTGATTGCCACAATGATGTGTTTGATGCCAAGGAGCGACACAATAAAAGAGTGACGTTTGGTTTGCGGAAGCACCCCGTGTCGCGCATCGATTAGAATAATGGCAAGATCAGCAGTCGATGCTCCCGTGGCCATGTTTCGCGTGTACTGCTCATGGCCTGGCGTGTCAGCTATGATAAATTTTCGTTTTTCGGTTGAGAAATAACGATAGGCGACATCGATCGTTATTCCCTGTTGTCGCTCATCTTCAAGTCCATCAGTAAAGAGTGCTAGGTCGACTTCTTCACCAGTTGTTCCGTAACGCGCCGTATCCTTTTTTATAGCGGTAAGCTGATCCTCATAAATCATTTTGGACTCATAAAAGAGTCGGCCGATGAGTGTGCTTTTGCCGTCATCGACGCTGCCACACGTAATGAACCGCAGGAGTTCTTTTTGCTCGTGTTGCGTCAGGTATTCATCAATGTCAGTTGCAATAAGCGATGATTGGTGAGACATAGATTAAAAGTATCCCTCTCTCTTTTTCTTCTCCATTGAGCCGGCTTCATCGCTATCGATAAGCCTGCCTTGTCGCTCTGAGAATGTGGTCAGTAGCATCTCCTGAATGATCTCAGGAAGCGTAGTGGCTGTTGAGTCAACGGCGCCAGACAGTGGGTAGCAGCCAAGGGTACGAAAGCGAACTCTTCGCATTTCTGGTTTTTCATTTGGTTCCAATTGCATTCGATCGTCATCGACCATGATCATGACACCTTCTCGCCAGACGATGGGTCGTTCTTTTGCAAAATAAAGCGGTACTATCGGTATCTGCTCAAGATGGATGTACTGCCATACATCGAGTTCAGTCCAGTTTGAAATTGGGAAGACTCGAATACTTTCGTTCTTCTTTACCTTTGTGTTGTAAAGATTCCATAATTCAGGTCGTTGGTTTTTGGGATCCCAGCGATGGAAATCATCACGGAAAGAAAAGACTCGTTCCTTGGCACGGCTCTTTTCTTCGTCACGCCGAGCTCCACCGAAGGCTGCATCAAAACGATGGGTATCAAGTGCTTGCCGTAAAGCCTGCGTCTTCATGATGTCAGTATGGACTTTACTGCCGTGCGTAAAAGGGTTGACTCCCTGTGCTCGACCTTCTTCATTGACATGAACAATGAGTTTGAATCCCAATTCTTTCGCAATGTAATTGTCTCGCAACTGATACATCTCCTGGAACTTCCAGGTGGTGTCGACATGCATAAGCGGAAATGGTGGCTTGGCTGGATAGAACGCCTTCTCGGCTAAACGAACCATAACGGCCGAATCCTTGCCGATTGAATAAAGCATGACAGGGTTGTCGAACTCAGCAGCAACTTCGCGAATGATGTGAATGCTTTCAGCTTCAAGCTGTCGCAAATGGGTAAGCGAGTAGGCGGTCATCGGTTCTCACGTTTGGGAAAACAAAGAATTTCTCGTACTGTAGGGGAAATTACGGAAACGAAGCAATTCCTCCTCGGCCCACAGTTCCAGGTTTCTTGTGGTATTTTTCAGGCATACTCTTGGAGATCGTGAACATAGGTAATTTAGTGGAATGTTCAACACCATCGTCTGGAGCCTCTCTTTTGAAAAAATACACATCAGGCCAGGTTGTAAAAGCGGAAGGATTCATGTCTGCAATTTGCTTTGCACTTCTCGCCACGATTGTTTGTGCGCAATGGATTCAGGCAGCTGAACGAAACATCATTGTATTTGTCACAGATGATGAATCACCAACTTTAGGTTGTTATGGTGACCATGTTGCTGTGACGCCGGCTATTGATGCCATGGCGGCTGATGGTGTTGTGTTCGACAACGCATTTGCAACAACAGCGAGTTGTTCAGCAAGCCGTTCGGTCATCCTCTCTGGATTACATAATCACACCAATGGTCAGTATGGCCACCAGCATGACTTTCATAAGTTTGCAAGTTGGTATGACGTTGTCAGCCTGTCACTTCCTCGAGCATTAGCTCGAGCAGAGTACCGAACGGCGCGTATTGGAAAGTACCACGTGGCGCCAGAGGAGGTGTATCACTTCGAAACTGTACTCAAGGGGAATCCACGCAATGCAGTCCAGATGGCAGATGCTTCCGCTGAGGTTATCAATTCGAAAAGTGATAAGCCGTTCTTTCTCTACTTCGCTACCAGTGATCCCCATCGTGGAGGTGGTCTTGACGAAGACTCTTCACTGGAACTGAAACCAGATCTTTTTGGAAACAAACACAATCGAGGAAGTCATCAAGGGGTCAAGGAAGTTTTTTTTGAATCTGAGGACATGCAGATTCCGGCTTTCTTGCCGGATACGGCAGAAACCCGTAGTGAGCTTGCTCAGTATTATCAGTCGTGTGCTCGCATTGATCAGGGACTTGCACGGCTCGTTGAGATCTTGAAAGAGGCAGATCTCTTTGACAAAACACTCATTCTTTTTACCAGTGACCATGGCATGGCATTCTCTGGTGGCAAGACAACAGTCTATGAGCCTGGACTTCGTGTTCCTTTTGTTGTTCGTGATCCATATTCAAAGGTTCGAGGAGTGCGAACTCAGAGTATTGTGAACCACACGGACATCACGCCCTCGTTACTCGATTTTGCGGGCGAGCTTGACCAGGTGAAGCAGCGCCCGAAGCACTGGGTGGCACCAGAAGAATATTGGAAGGATAAACCATACGCGACGAATGAAAATCATGGTCCTCGAAAAGGTATTAAAACGTATCACGGACGATCCTGGATTCCAATTTTGTCTGACACAGACATACCAATTCATGATGCACATTTTGCGTCACATACATTCCATGAAATTCAGATGTACTATCCCATGAGAGCCATCCGGGATCATGACTGGAAACTCATCTGGAATATTGCACACCCACTCCCATATCCGTTTGCTTCAGATCTCTGGGCGGCCAGTAGCTGGCAGTCTCAGTATCGCCGGAGCCTCGACGCTCCCTATGGAACGAAAACTGTCCAAGAATATATTCACCGTCCAAGGTTTGAGCTCTATCACATTTCAGAGGACCCAGAAGAGACTGTGAATCTTGCTGATGATCCAAAGCAGGCAGCAGTGCTTCTCAGATACAAAGAAAAACTCAAAGCAATGCAGCGGCAATTTGCAGATCCTTGGATCACCAAGTGGGATTACGAGTAGCAGTTATCTTCTCCACAAAAGTTGCAGGGAGAGGCCAAGGCCGGGGTCAAATTCAATGACATCAGTCCGTCCAGAGGTAAAACTTGTCCCTTGAAAAAGCTCACGGTCAAAGAGGTAAGAAGCAAGGAATTCGAGGCTGAATCCAGACCCAATGTGTTGGTCGAGCCCAATGCCAGCACGCTGATCAAACACATAGAAACGTTCTTTTTCAATCAGTCGATCAGCCAGGAAATAAATCTGCGTATCAGTGCGATAGCCTCCAAATAACCAGAGCTTGTCAGCTAAACGTCTTCGCACCATGGCATTGACATTCACAAGTGGAAAGTAATTGAACGTAATCTCCCAATCATCATTTGGTCGCCATTCAATTCCAGGAGGCAAACCAATTTTTGCCTCAAACGTTTCGTCGGGCTTCCAGACATAAGCGATTCCTGGAAGAGGGTACGGCAACTGTGATGTTGGTGAATAGAAGAGACTAAAGCTCCAGTCATCACGCTGATTTCGAGCTGGTACGGTCGCAAAGAGAATTGACATAAGCGTCAGGTCACGACCAGCATGAAAAGGTTTGTCACTCGCTGAACCAAAGAGGAACGTGCCACCAACAGTGCTGCCAGAGGCAAGAGGACGAATGTGAGTGACTCCAGTTTCAACCAGCCAGAATTGACCGGGCACAGGTTCTCCTGAGTCAGGCAGGATTGCATTTGTTGCCAACTCGAGTCGTCCAAATTTTGCAATCGCTAACCAGAGCGGTTTTCCTTCTTCTGGAATACCAAGCGGCATAGCCACTCGAGCAAACTGTGCATTCATTTGCAGGTTCGCTGGCTGGTTGACAACCGGGGTGTTAGGAGCCCAGAAACCACCCATGCTCAAAGGAGCTCCCCTACCAAAGCTAGGCTTCTTCCGTCGACTGGACCCTGGCTCAATCGGGTCGAGGTCAGCAATTGGTTCGCTGGCAAATGTATCCTGCTCAAGATTGAAATCGACCGGTGGGAGGAGATCAATTCGTTGACTGGCATCCCGATACGGCGTCCATTGATTTTCCGTACTGCTCACATGTGTTTCATACAGTGGCGAATCAACAGGCTGTACCCAAACAACATCTTGTGCCGAAAGCGTGCTCGCCACGAGGCAGCACCAGAACGATACCTGAAGACGCAAGTGATAGGGCAGCACGGTAAAACCACAGGTGGGTCATGAAATGTGAGTGAGACCTTAGCGAGCCTGTCAGTGTCGTGCAATTCCGGAACCTCTGTGAAAGAAAGCACATGCTGAATATCGTGATAACCACTCGTATGATCCAAATCCTGCCCCTCGTGAACAGGATTTCAAGAATGGGCTGTCGTACCACGTGGCACGACAGGTGGGTTTCGTTTCAACACAATCATGCCTGATAGCTACCCCGCCGGACCTGGCTGGGAACGCCCGCCTCATATCCATTTCAAGGTGATGAAGCGAGGCTTTGTTGACTGCATCCCGCAGAGACAGATCCCCAGTCATCTGCTGAATGAAACAGATCGTTTACTCCAGCGTAAAACACATGTAGAACAGAACTTGATGATCGCAGAAGTTCTCCCAGAGCAGGACAGTGAATTTTACTATCGCATTGTTCTTAAAAGGGCATAGATGGATGTGTCATAGCATATATGCGATTTCAAGTGGCTCATATGTAGTGTGAATCATCAGACAAAAATTCTTTGGAGAATAACGGTATGGGAATCCAGAGTGGAGTGATCGGTTTCGGTGTCATGATGTCCGCTCTGGCTCTTGTATCTGGAGACAAGCTGGTTCAGCCTCTCGTAGTGAAAGGCCCCCTCGCTCTTAAGATGCATGGGAATGTGTATACACCACGTTCAGCAAAATCGAAGAAAGAGGTCACGATCCTGCTGGGTCCGCAGCAAGCAGAAAATATTGAACAGCAAATGAGTTTTGAGACGCACATTGTGCTCCTGTTTCAGTGGGCAGGATCGGGGCAAGATACATTAGTTAGTACAGTTGATGATGCAGTGGTGACGTTCCACTACACGCGTGGGAGAACGCGTGATCTTCGTCAGCATCTCCAAGCCTTTGCCGTAGATAGACAGATGGCCTGGGAAGTAACAGAGTCAACCAAGACTGGCTTATAAATCCAGCAGGATGGGGCCGTCTCAGGACGTTCTCAGTTTTTCTGCCTGACGTCGAATTGTTCTGAGGTCGCTTGCGTCCTTGCGGCTAAGATTCCGTAACTGCATTGTCATCCGCGGGTTCTTTTTCAAAAGTTTCTCATGGCGGGCAAGAAAATCCCAGTAGAGTGTTGTGAAGGGGCAGGCATCCGGGCCATGGGCGACCTTTGGTTTGTACCGACATGCTTTACATGCATTGCTCATCCGGTCAATGTACGCCCCTGTTGCACAGTAAGGCTTTGATGCCATAACACCACCATCGGCGAACTGACTCATGCCGATCGTGTTGGGAAGCTCCACCCACTCGACCGCATCAACATAGACTGCCAGATACCATTTATGAATGTCTTCTGGCTTCACTCCATACATCATTGCAAATAGACCGGTGACCATGAGACGTTGAATGTGATGTGCATATCCGTATTCGAGCGTCTGCCCAAGTGCATCCTTCAAACAATTCATATCTGTATCACCGGTCCAATAAAAGTTTGGCAGTGGCTGATCTGCTCCGAGTGCATTTCGTTGTGCATATTCCGGCATGAATCGCCAATAGATACCGCGCACATATTCTCGCCATCCTAGAATTTGTCGTATGAATCCCTCAGTGGCTGCCAAAGGAGCAGACCCTTCTCGGTATGCATTTTCAGCTGCAGCAATAACATCACGTGGGTCAAGCAGTTTCAGGTTAAGAGCAACTGAGAGACGTGAGTGATAGAGCCATGGTTCACCCGTCCATATTGCATCTTGATAGACCCCGAAATTTGACAGTCGATAGGTAATAAAGTCTCGAAGCGCTGCACGTGCGTCTTTCTTTGTGACAGGCCAATCGAATTGTTCAAGTGAACCGGGATGTTTCTGAAAACGCTTTGATACAAGATTGATAACAGCATGAGTTAAGGCATCTGGCTTAAAGCGTTTTGGTGGTCGTAGTTTTTCTGGTCCGGATTTTCCAAAACTTCCACGATTATCTGCGTCATAATTCCACTGTCCACCAGCTGGTTCACCCTCATCCATTAAAATGTTAAAGCGTTCACGAAGTGGACGGTAGAAAAATTCGAGACGTAGCTGTTTCCGACCTGCAGCATGTTCAGAGAAATCGTCACCTGTTGTAAAAAAGTGACGATCGGGACGTACTTCAAGTGAGATGCCTGCATCTTTTGCAGCCTCTTCCAACGCCACTCGAACTCGCCACTCACCAGGTTCAACACAGATTAAGCGATTTGGTTTCAGGCCTTTTTTTTCCAATCGATTTAAACTTGATTGGAGTGCCGCTGCGAGCGACATCGGCTCTCGGGCTTTCTTTTTTTCACTGATTTCCTGGTAGTCAACCGTGAACCCATCGTCGAACAAGTGGTCACGAAAATGCCTCATTGCTGAGAGAAAAAGGACGATCCGTGCTTTATGTGTCCAGACATGCGTTGATTCTTCAGCCACTTCCGCCATCCAAATGACGTCTTGAGCCTTATCTACGTCATCAAACGCAGCACTTGATTGATCGAGTTGATCACCCAGAACCAGAACAAGATTTCGACACATGGTGGTGTGGCCTTCGGAAGAGGGGAAACGTCCAGAAAAATTGAGAATCAATGCCTGCGCGGAGCGAGTTCTGACTAATTTAGGCCACTTTTAGACATTTTCGAGAACATCAGTTAGCAATTCGTCGGTTTTGCGGTTTTAAACGGTAGCAGGATTCGTAATGCCGACAGGCCCCCTCGGGAATCGTAATAAAGGAACACGTCATGATTGCACTCGCCGATCCAAACCGCAGACTCCCAAAGTCACCAAAACGGTCTCAGCGAAATTCAAGATTTCCTTCGGGGGGAAGTGAACCACAAAAGATCATAGGCCTTTCACCCTCTGAAAAACGAAGAAAAACAATTCTTGCAAAAAAGAGGATAGCTCTTTTCGAAAGAGATATTGAATACATCGGTGGAGATGTGTTCCTCGAAAAGGACGCAGATTTGCTCGCCAACTCGCCACCAGCAGATGCGGAAATCCCACTGGAAGGGTTTTCCTCGGACAAGAAGCCTGCATCGAGTCGTTCACTCTCGCCATACTTGGCCAGCCTGTACCAGACCCGGCTGCTGTCGAAGGATGAAGAGCAATTCTATTTTCGCCGGATGAATTGGCTGAAATTTCAGGCACTTCAAAAACGGGGTCGGCTTGATCCAAAACGAGCAACAATGAAGCAGATGAAGCAAATAGAAAATATTCTTGCAGAAGCTGAGACAGTGAAAGCAATTCTTATCACGTCGAATCTTCGCCTGGTTGTCTCGATCGCTAAGAAATTTAATGAGCCGAGCCACTCCTTTGATGAGCTTATCAGCGAAGGCAATGTTGCCTTGATGCGTTCCGTTGAAAAATTCAATTTTGCCTTAGGCAATCGATTTAGTACCTATGCAACGTATGCAATTCAAAGGCACTTCTTTCGTATTTCTCACAAGGGTCGCCAGTACCGTAATCGTTTTGCCTCTGATGATGAGCCAGTAAAGGATCGGGCGGAAGAAGTATCAGATCACGAAGCATGTTCTCCTGATCAGGTCAAATTTCTGAAAACACTCTTCTCGAAATTTCTGCACTCCCTCGAGCCTCGCGAGCAGCAGATTGTGCTCGCACGATTTGGATTCGATGGGGATAAGCCAAAAACATTTCGTCAACTTGGAACAGAAATGGGAGTCTGCAAGGAAAGAATCCGCCAGATTCAGACCCGGGCGATCGCAAAGTTGCGGACTATGGCCGAAGAAGCCAATCTTGAACGGACTATCGGCGACTGGCTGTAAACTGAAGTCTTCAACTGAAATAAATCCTTTGTTGGAGTACATCACGTGCAGAAAGTCCTCATTATTGGTGCTGGTGGAATTGGTTCAGCGGTGGCCCGGGAAATTGTTGGTTCCGGAGGTAAGGTGTTCCTTGCCGGCCGCAATACAGAAAGCCTTCAAGAACGTGCCTCTGAGTTGAATTGTGACTGGGGAACTCTCGAAGCAACAGACGCCGCATCGGTTGACGCGTGTAGTGAAAAAGCTTTTGAAAGTCTGGAAGGTCTAACAGGTGTCGTTAATTGTGTGGGTTCAATTCTTTTGAAACCGGCCCATCTCACCACTGCTGAAGAATGGCATGAAACAATCTCGGCAAATTTAACAACTGCGTTTCACTGTGTTCGGACTGCAGGTCGACTCTTACGAAGTTCTGGAGGATCAGTTGTCCTGCTTTCAAGTGCTGCCGGCAGGATAGGTCTTGCGAATCACGAAGCAGTTGCAGCAGCAAAAGCTGGTGTCATAGGGCTTACGCGTTCTGCTGCTGCGACCTATGCACGTGCCAAGATTCGGTTTAATTGCGTGGCCCCTGGGCTTGTTCGAACACCGCTGGCAGCAGGACTCTTATCAAGTGAGCTAGCTGAAAAAGCTTCCGTCTCAATGCATCCCCTCGGTCGAATTGGTGAGCCAGAAGATGTTTCGAGTGCGGTTTGCTGGTTTCTTGATCCCAAAAATTCTTGGGTAACCGGTCAGGTTATTGGGGTGGATGGTGGCCTTGCCGATCTGAAGGCAAAAAACTGATTCAGAATATTCTCTGTCCCGTTTTTTTCTGTCAGATGTACAATAAAAATGGTCCAGACATAGCCTGCGCTCAAGGAAATAAAATGGCCACGCCTTTCGAATCAAGTGAACTGCCTCGAGCAGACCAAAATGCGCCGCTTGATGAAATTCATCACGTTGCAATTGCTGTCAGCAATGTTGCAAAGTCAGTCGCCTGGTATACGAAACACTTTCGCTGTGATGTTGAGTATCAGGATGAGACGTGGGCACTCCTTGAATTTGGAAACACCCGGCTGGCACTTGTGATTCCAGATCAGCACCCACCGCATATTGGCTTTATCCATTCACAGGCGGAAGCCTTTGGTGAACTGAAACCACATCGAGATGGCACGCGGAGTTGCTACGTTGCTGACCCTGCCGGAAATGCGGTTGAAGTGCTTGCTCCGATAGGAACATGATGCAAAGTGTCGCTCCGGGTGCTCGAACTCTCATTCTTCAGTTGCTTGCAACGAGTTTTATGACTGGACTCATCTGGTTTGTTCAGGTTGTGCATTATCCTTTGATGGAGGGATGGCCTCACGACGATTTTAGTAGCTGGGAGGTGGCCCATCGTGAACGCACTGGGCCAGTTGTTATTCCTCCCATGCTGATTGAAGGAGTTGTTGCCGTTTGGTTACTCGTGCATCGCCCTCGGGGTGTCCATCCACTTTTTCCTGTCTTCGGGATGACCGCCCTCTTGGGAATCTGGGTAAGTACGTTTTTTCTCCAAGTGCCGTGTCATCAGCAGCTTTCAACCGGCTGGGATGCCCAAACACTCCGTTTTCTTGTCAATTCAAATTGGATACGGACCATCCTTTGGTCATTCAGAATGGCCCTTTCTGTAGGCATGGTATGGCAGTTCTGGTTGGCATATAAGCCAGCTTTGGCCGATCTTGCGTCCCTCCAGCAGGACTCCTAATCTCCCAATCCACAGCCGCTTGGTAGTTCTTTCGTTATGGGTTTGGTCAGGGAGGTTGTTCGATGTCTGAGTCTCTTTCTATGCTTGCGAAGCTGGTCGAAGGTCAGCTTGTCATACCCGATGCGCTGAACTTTCAAGAGCACATAGCGTCAGCATCGACTTTGGAGACGGCGACTACAGACGCCATAACACTCGTTGACTCTGCTGAGCGATTACCGAGTTTGGCCAAAAGCCAAGCTGCAGCTGCTATTGTTCCGGTAGGCACTGGGACGCAGGATCGACCAACGATTGAGGTTCCAGATGTTCATAAAGCCTTTGCAACAATCATTCAACATTTTCGCCCTCCACGTACTCGACACCGTCAAGGTGTGAGTCCTCAGGCCGTTATAGATCCCTCGGCTCGACTTGCCGGTGATGTTGAAGTCCAACCCCTTGCTCTCATAGGTCCAGATGTTGAACTTGCGGAGGGAGTTGTTATTCATGCCGGAGCTCGAGTTGGCGCGGGCTGTCGGATTGGTGCTGGAACAACTGTCTTTGCCAATGCAGTTCTTTATGATGACACCCTTGTTGGTCAAGACTGCATTATTCACTCCAATGCCGTTTTGGGAGCGTTTGGATTTGGGTATAAGCCAGATGTAAATGGTTTAGAGCTTTCTGCTCAACTTGGTTGGGTTGAATTAGGTGATCATGTTGAAGTTGGTGCTGGAGCAACTATTGATCGTGGAACATACGGGCCAACAGTAATTGGTAGTGGCACAAAAATAGACAATCTTGTCATGATTGCTCATAACTGCCGCATTGGTCGTCATAATATGATCTGCTCTCAAGTGGGCGTGGCAGGAAGTACAACGACTGGTGAATGGGTGATAATGGCTGGTCAATGTGGCCTGCGTGATCATATTCACATTGGTGATGGTGCGGTACTCGGTGCACGATCAGGTGTCTCCAATGATGTTCCACCAAAGCAAACTGTCCTTGGTGAACCTGCCATTGATTTGCGACAACGCAAGTTGCAACTTGCTTCCATGTCGAAGCTTCCTGAAATGAGAAAGCAAGTGAAGCAACTTCTCAAACGAGTTGAAGAATTGGAGCAGAGCTCTCAATCGTCAACAAAAGAGCCCTCCTCGAAAGCAGCATAAGATCTGATTTGAACAGGACAAGTGTCCTCACTGAGTGTTTTGAAATCGCTAAATAAAGAGTAGTTACCAGCACAATGAAAGCCTTGTCCGGGGACGTGAACGAACTGCCATCACTCGACGGAGAACTGGTCGGTATTCTTGCTGGCTGGGGAAGGTTTCCGATTGCTACCGCTGAAGCGATTCATCGACGTGGCGGTCGAGTGGCAATTTTAACAATTCGATATCATGCCGAAGAATCACTTGAAGAAATAGCTGATGTCTATGGAGAAGTAGGTGTTGCTGAAATCGGAAAAGCTATCGACTTTTTTCATCGGAATGGCGTACGACGAGCGACGATGGCCGGTAAAATCCATAAGAAGCAACTGTTTCGTCGGTTCGGATGGATTCGACATATGCCCGACTGGCAAGGACTCAAGACATTCTGGCCACATCTTGTAACTCGTAGCAAAGACAACCGGGACGATGCGCTTCTTGGAGCAATTGCCGTTGCCTTTGAAAAGTCAGAAATTCGCATTTGTCCGGCAACAGATTTTGCTCCTGAGTTATTGGCAACGGAGGGCGTGCTGGCGGGCAAGCCCCTCTCAAAACGTCGGATGTCCGATGTGGTTTTTGGATGGCGGCTCGCGAAAGAACTTGGACGTCTCGATATTGGGCAGACAGTAGTCGTCAAGAACCAGGCTCCAATGGCACTAGAAGCAATTGAGGGTACTGATGAGTGTATCCGGCGGGCAGGTCGGCTTTGCCGTTCTGGCGGTATGACGGTCGTGAAGGTTGCAAAGCCTCAGCAAGATGAACGCTTCGATATGCCAACAATTGGTATCGGGACACTCCAATCAATTCGAGCTTCAGGAGGCAAGGTACTTGTTATCGAGGCTGGTAAGACAATCCTTGTTGATCGGGAGCAGATCACTGCCTATGCAAGTCGTTGTGGTATTTCAATTGTGAGTTGTTACGACGTTGCTGGAATACCTTTGTTGGAAAAACCCCGCTATCACGTCGCCTGACTATATCGCTTTTCATTCTATTGGCAGTAGACTTTGTACATGTCTCATTTACTGTCCTTTCATGTGCGAATAGCTTTTCAAACAGTCATTTGTGCAGTCTGTGCTTGTGCACTCTCACTGGCTGCGGATGAAGAGTCTTCTTTAAAAAAATCAGAACGTTCATCGCAACG
>JADHSL010000019.1 GCA_016776925.1 Pirellulales bacterium
CCGGCTGTTCATAGACAAAGCCAGCAGACAACTTATCTGGGAATCTTATGAGCATAGGCACTCGTGCTGACCCTTCATACGGATTTCCCTTATTGAGCCGATCGTGCTCATAACAAAGATCACCATGATCGGAGGTCATTACAATGATTGTGGAATCAAGCTCACCATTCATCTCCAAAGTCTGAAACAAACGCCCGATGTTATCATCAAGGCATTTCACCATACCAAAATACTGTCTCATCGGATCAGCCTTAAACGCTGGGTGTCCTTTTTCATTACCTAACCACTTCGGCCCAGCCAGATTCTCGAGACCATACGTTCGGGGCGGTAGAAAACGCAGATGATCAAACATTGTGTCATATGGGGCACGTACGGTATTGGGACCATGGGGATCGGGATAGCTTACGACGGCAAGAAATGGCCTGGATTTTTTTGCAGTAATAAAATCAATGCAGCGATCTGTAAGGAAGTCCGTTGAAAATGTTTTCTCGTCAGCACTATCCAAGCTGTAGGAAGGCTCACCTTTTTTATCATGGGAAGCAACCTCTGCACCTGCCTCAGTCATTTCAAACTTTTTCCAATGACCACGGTTGAACATAAATTGTTTCTCAACAAAACCACCATCAATTTCTGGAGACCATTCGGGCTTCCCCTCCCCCCCCAGATGCCATTTACCAATAAACCCTGTTTCATATCCGGATTTATTGAGTATTGACGCAAGCGTTGGAATATCTGTTCGAAGTTTATAATTGTTTGTTGGCACACCTGTATTTTGTGGATAGAGTCCCGTAATCATTGCCGCCCGACATGGCGAACAGACTGGCGCAGTCGCATATGCTCGAGTGCAGATCACGCCCTCCCTTGCAAGCCGATCGATGTGTGGCGTTTGAACAATGACTCCTGGCCCCCACATCTCCGCCTGTTCTTTTGGCAAGTGATCTCGGTAGCAGCCAAGTGTTCGAAAATTATGCTCGTCAGTAACAATCAACAGAATATTAGGAGACTCTGCGGCTCTTACCATTTGGTAGCCAGCCAGTAATAGAACAACAATCAGAAATCTTATGGCACCCATTTTTCCAACCTTCTTTGATAACTATTTTTATTGATCTATTGTGCTTTTTTGAGAACCCATAGCGAACAGCAAATCTTCTCTCATGAAAACCGCTATCACAATCTTTTTGATTGAAATGGCGTTGATGGAATTTCCCCAGACGCACGTTTATACAATGCCGCACGGAGTCGCTCTATTACGTCATATGTTTCTGAATCTGGATCAGTCGCTAAATTACGAAATTCCATTGGATCAGCCTGATGATCATAAAGCTCCACTCCGGCCTCACCCTCAGCCCACTCTGTGTATCGCCAACGATGATCACGAATGCTACAGCCCATTACTGGCTGTCGCAGTCGTGCATCAGCTGGACGTAGGACCTGCGTCACTGCATAACCGTCCCATCGTGCAAGTGGATCAGCTAGAAGTGGACTCAGGTCCCGGCCGGGCAACCCGCTCGGTGCTTGTATTTTCGCAAGAGCAGTGAGAGATGGAAACACATCAATGAACTCAACCACTCGCCGACAAACCTGACCATTCCCTGCCATGTCAGGAGCCCGAATAATCAATGGCGCCCGAGCTGCCTGCTCAAAAAGGGTGCGCTTCTGCCAAACTCCAAGGTGATCTCCAAGATGATATCCGTGGTCACTCCAGAGAACAATGATTGTATTTTCGGTTAGTTCAAGCTGTTCAAGTGCATCGAGTAGACGACCAACCTGTGCATCAACAAACGAAACACAGGCGTAATAGGCCCGTGTTGCCTGAATCAAAACGTCCTTCTCAAGTCCGTAATGTGGCTCTGAACAATTATGAGCAAAGGCTGCGATTGGTATATCTTCACGGTCATCTTGTGGAGCGTATGGCAGCTGTATTTTTTCAGTTGAATAAAGATCGAAATATTTCTTTGGAGCAATATACGGCGTATGCGGACGAAAAAATCCAACCGCCAAGAAAAAGGGGCTGGACTTATTTGAAGACATCAGCCGTATGGCTTCTGTAGCCACCATCCCGTCTGTCTGTTCTTCGTCACTCCCTTCTGCCGCAAGCCAGCTAAGTGCCGCAGAAATTTTTTTATGTGGCTCTGCATTAAAAACCAGGTTTTCTTCGGCGGTGTCCCGCCCTTTAGGATTGACTACACGCATCCACGACGGTGGATCATCGAGGCCGTTGGTTCCTATTGAAGCAGGAACGTTGTAATGAAAAATCTTACCCACCCGGGCAACGTAATATCCAGCCTGCTGAAATGCCTGAGGCAGTGTTACGACATCTGGAATTTCTTCTCGGAAATGTCGATCAAGATCATAAACCTTTATCTGATCTGGCCGGAGACCAGTTAGAAGAGAAGCACGCGTTGGATTGCAAAGCGGCAACTGGTTGTACGCCCGTTGAAAACATACTCCCCGCGCGGCGAGCCGATCAATGTTTGGGGTTTTTGCAACGTGATCACCATAGCATCCAAGCGTGCACGCTAGATCATCGATAGCAATAAATAAGACATTCGGCTTCGTGACCTGTGTCGTCTCTGCACAAACGACACAATCATGTGTCAAAAAAAGAAGGGCGAAGAGTGTCCATGTCAATTTCAACAAAATGCCCTCCCATACTGAACGAATCTTTCTTGAAGAAAAATCAGTCTAGCAACTTTAAAGGAACGCACCCTACAAAGCATTTCTGAGTTGCAGCGATTAGAACAATTCGGTCGCCCATACCTGCCTGAAGACAGTCTCACTCGAGACTTGCTAAAGCATCTTCAACAACAGCAAGACCTTCATTTAAGTCTTCATCATTCATGGTCAACGGCACAAGAAAACGCAGGACGTTTCCGTGTGTGCCGCATGCCATGAGAATTAAGCCATGTTCGTAGGCATATTGAACAACAGCTTGAGCGGCCGCCTTATCGGGCTGCTTTGTTCCTTGGTCGGTCACAAGTTCAATTGCGCGCATAGGACCGAGCCCTCGTGTTTGGCCAATACATCGGAAACGCTTCGCAAACGCTTCTAGCCTGTGACGGAGTATCTCTCCAATACGACAGGCATGTGCCAAAACCGCTGGATCTTCAAATCGATCGAGCACCGCATGTGATGCAGCACACGCCAGTGGATTCCCGCAGTACGTTCCACCAACACCACCGAGTCCAACGGCATCAATGACCTCTGCCCGACCTGTCACAGCTGAGAGAGGCAGGCCATTTGCTAATCCCTTCGCCATGACAACAAGGTCAGGAGTGACATCTAATTGATGACACGCCAGCAGGCTACCCGTTCTTCCAAAGCCAGTCTGAACTTCATCAAAAATAAGTACAACGCCGTGCTCATCGCACCACTGACGCAGCATGTTAAGAAATGGTGCAGGAGCTGGCACAAATCCACCTTCTCCAGCAACAGGCTCAATAATAACTGCAGCAACGTTTTGTTCACCGATTTGGCCCCGTGCAATCTCGGCAAATGAATTGAATACCTCTCGGCAGAAACATCGCTCAAGTGGACATTCACTTGCCTGTGGACAACTCCCTGGATCGCCTTGCACTCCAGGCCAGCGATAAAAATCTGGGTATGGAGCCCGATACACCTCGGCCGGAAATGGTGCAAATCCACTTTTATAAGGATGTGCTTTTGCTGTAAGTGCCATCGCCATATACGTGCGGCCATGATACCCGTGCTCAAAAGCAATGACCGCCTGCCGACCAGTTTTCACACGTGCAAACTTAATCGCATTCTCAACTGCTTCGGCACCAGAGTTTGCCAGAAATGTCTTGCACGGAGCAGCTTTTGGCAAGAGTGCATTCAGTCGCTCAGCTAATCGGATATACCCCTCATAGGCAACTACATTGATGCTCGTATGAACGAACTTTTCAGCCTGCTCCGCAACAGCTTGCATAACTGCCGGGTCACGATGGCCGAGATTCGTGACACCAATACCGCTTGAAAAATCTAAGAATGAGTTCCCATCAACATCTGTAACCACAGACCCTTCAGCATGGGAAGCGATGACAGGAGTTGTGTGGAACGGCCCTGGAGAGACATGCTCATGTCTCAACTCATTAAGTTTTTGCGAACGAGGCCCTGGTATCTCAGTTTTCAGATGAATAGATGGCATTTTCCAAAACTTTCTACAACGAAATCAAACCATATGTCCGAACCCTTATCTACGAAAGGCATCGCTACTTTGTTCCATTTCTACATTGAAAATCCGTGCAAATTAGGACCTTCACGTAAACCAATCGTACATCCCTGTATCAACTCTATGAACGTTGGATTCTTTCTTTCTCTTTTTCAGTCATGTATTTACACCACAAACCCCGTAAAATAGCAGGTCTTCGCACTCAGAGCACGTAGACTCGAGCATGCAGTAGTGATCGCCCACGTTGCGCACATTGAAGAAGGCAACCGCTACTCTTTACATCCTACGTTAGGGACGCCAACAACCTCCTTGCACATATCCACAATGAAACATCGCTTTCAAAGACTTATTTTTTTGATGTTCATGATCCTCCTGGGTTTCATATTCAGGGCACCAATCGCTTTTCCTCAGAACCTAACAAAACACCTTTTGAACCAGACCAGTGAAGCCCTCGCTACCCAAGTAAAAATGAGAGGGGATCCCATTCGTGGTGGAATTTTATTTCACACATCGACTGCCGGGTGTGTCAAGTGTCACTCCGATGGACAGTCTCCCTCTCCACTGGGTCCAAAACTTACTGATATAGATCCTTTAACAGAAGACATATATCTCATTGAATCTGTTCTTCATCCATCTCGAGCGATTCGTAAGGGGTATGAAACTGTTTCAGTTCTCACGACAAACGGTCAGATAAAAAATGGATTACTTACATCACAAAACACGACAGCGATTGTTCTCCGTGAATTGACGGACCTGTTGCATCCAACTGTTATTCCCCAAAGTCAGATTGATGAGATTGAGAAAACTCCAATATCGACGATGCCACAAGGACTTGCTGAGAGTCTGCGAAACGAAGGTGAGTTTTATGACCTCATGCGATATGTCTCTGAGGTTGTACATGGTGGCCCACATCGTGCTGACGAACTAAGACCAGCGCCTGAGGACCTGATTATTCAAGATGACTCAGTCGGACTCGATCACGCAGGCATTCTTCAACACCTTGGGGTACAGGACCTGAAAGCAGGAAAAAGAATCTATCTCAGTCATTGCAAAAACTGTCATGGTGTAGACGGGAATGAACCCACCTTTGCTCTTGCTCGAGCCTTTGGCACTCAACCTCTAAAAAATGGCTCTGATCCCTACAGCATGTTCATGACGCTTACCAAGGGAAGTGGGCTCATGGCCTCAGTGCAATACCTATCACCAAAAGAGCGGTATCAGGTTGTTCACTACATTCGTGAAACACTGATGAAGCCAAGTAATCCAGGGTACGAGATCGTTGATTCTTCCTACTTGGCAGGTTTGCCGAAAGGCACAAGCCTTGGTGAAGTTGCTGAAATCAAACCTCGTGACTTTGGTCCTGCTCTTGGTTCTCAAATTGGAACACATGTAAATAACGCACTTACTATCAAACTCGATGCCGCAACAACCGCAAGCTATGACCTACACCGCATGAAGCTTGTTGGAATCTGGGAAAATGGATTTCTTGATTTAACAGGCACACACCACTACCGTCAGCGTGGTGAACGAATGCCCCAGATAGAAGGAACCTTACTGCCGGGTCTCGATGGATGGCAATGGACATATGCTGGTTCTTTCGATGAGCCTGATGGTATGAAACCGCCTCGTGGACCGCTCGGTGAGCAATTCATGCGGTACGAAGGGTACTCGCTGTACGACAATGATGTAATCCTTCGCTATACGATCGAAGGACGATCCATCCTTGAATCATTGCAAAAAATACCCTCTGATTGTGGTCCCTGTATTGAGCACACACTCCATATTCACCCCGGAACGCAACCGCTTGAATTATCAGTCGCGAAGTTTCAGAAGATTGGTAGCGATTCTGGAATCTATGAATTCAATGGTTCATCACCAAAAAGTTTACGAGGACCAGCCAAAGACTGCTCTGCGATCATCACGGAGATTCCACCAAAAACAAAATCTGCTGTTGAATCAAAACGAGCACGCGAGCTTGACTTAGGTACGACGGAGAGAACGATTCTCGTTCAATTCCGAACGAGCAAAACAGGAACATTAATCTCCTCTGCACCTCCAACTGGCAAGTGGACGCCGAATGGGAAAACATTATTCCTTCGAAATGATGAACTGGTTTTTGACATTGGCTGGGTTGGTGCCCTTCGCGGAAAAGCTGATGTTCGCGACGGCAAATGGCATATTGCAGCAGTCGTTGTCGGCAATGACAAAACACAGCTTTTTGTCGACGGAAAACTTCTTGCAACGCGTCAAGAATTTCATCGCCCCCACGTGAATGGACACGTCTTTAAAATTGGTTCAACTGCGACTGATTTTGGTGGTGATTTCGAGGGTGATATTGGGTGGGTTCGGATTTATCAAGGAATCATCTCTGGTAAAGAACTTCCCGCACTTGCAGTCGGAAAGCACCCTCATTTGAAACAACTTTTCTTTGAATGGAATTCAGCGGAATCAACAGAACATGATCAACCACCCGAGACATCGAACCGTGTGGCTGCACGCGCACGTGGTGACACTGATGGTTTGCTTTGGGAAGTACACGAGGATGGGCGGCTTCTGCTGAAAATCCCTGCTGGAAAGAAAAGCAGAGATGTTCAAATTGCTGTGCTTTCGTCAAAAAATACAGGCGAGAAATTGCTTAGAGAAATTAAGAATATAGGCACTCAACGCGTTACGAATCTCACAACAAAGCTCGCAGGAAACGCCCGACGATGGCCTGAGGCCATTCATGTCCGTGGTCGACAAGGTGCTGATATCAATGGCTATGCACTCGATACTATCCCTATTCCGTTCAGCAATCCGTGGAATGCATGGATGCGGACAAGTGCTCTCGATTTCTTTCCAGATGGACGCGCTGTTGTTACAACACACGGCGGTGATGTCTATATCGTTTCCGGTATTGATAACTCGCTAAGTAATATTCAATGGAATCGATTTGCAGCAGGACTCTTTGAACCTTTCGGAGTCAAAGTTGTAGGTGGAAAAATATATGTCACATGCCGGGACGGAATCAAACGGCTCCACGACTACAACAGCGATGGTGAAGCTGACTTTATTGAATCATTCTGGAATGATGATGATGTCTCATGTGTTTTTCATGGCTACAATTTCAATCTACAAATTGATGATGAAGGGAATTTCTATTTAGCCAAGGCGGGGCAGCACACAAATCATCATCGGCCGGGAACAATTATGAAGGTACCACCACAGGGTGGAGAGTCCGAAGTTGTTGCCTGGGGCGTCCGCACTCCCAACGGAATGGGTCGACTAGCCGATGGCCGCTTCACTGTTTCAGACAACCAAGGACCGTGGATGCCTGCTGGAAAAATATCCGCCATTGAACCTGGTGGTTTTTACGGGAACATGCCAATCAATGCTGAACAGGATAGTTGGTTACGAGAAAAATATGATGGTGAATTGCCAGAAGCATTTGACCAGCCATTCATCTGGATGCCCCAGGAACTTGACAGCTCATGTGGTGGTCAGGTTTGGGTCGACGACCCCCGATTTGGACCACTTTCCGGAAGGCTTCTCCATTCATCTTTTGGAAAGGGCTGGCTTTACTACCTGTCGCTTCAGGATGTTGGCGACAGAACTCAAGCCGCAATTATTGCGTTGCCACACCAATGGGATGCCGGTGTTATGCGCCTGCGTGTGAATCCTGCTGATGGCCAGCTTTATGGCACAGGTCTGTCAGGCTGGCAAGGTCCAGCAGGTGGAAAAGATGGATGTTTCCAGCGACTCCGTTATACCGGCAAGCCGTGCCGGCTTCTTGATTCAGTGGCTGTAGTGGACGACGGGATTCAGTTAGATTTCAACTTCCATATAGATCCAGAAAGTACCAACGGTGTGAAAAACTGGCACGCTGAGATGTGGGACTATTTGTGGTCCCGAAAATACGGGTCTGATCAGTTTTCAGTCCTGCACCCAGGAGAAGAAGGACGAGACGAAGTCCATATTGCAGATGTTTTATTGATCGACCCGAAAACAATTCATCTGAACGTTCCAGATATTCGTCCCTGTGATCAATTCTTACTTGAATTCGAGACCCGTGATCAGGCAGGTGAACTTTTTTTTGAGAAAGCCTATCTCACAATCCATGCCGTTCCTGATAAGTCTGAAAATAGGAAATAACTCGCTCGACTCTGCTGAGTGGGGAAATAGTTGCATTCTCACGCATGAAGTAGCGATCCTGACACTTCAAAACATGTAATTGTTTAGTACAAGAAAACGCGTGTCGTATCACCCAACTGAAAAACTGGCTGGGGTGTAAAAAGCATCACACCAGCCAGTGATCGCACCTCAGCAGATGCGGCCCCAATACGAAACCATTCCTGCCATGTACTCCGTAGAGACGTTTCTTGATGCGTATTTGTATCACATTTATATTCTGACCAGCATTCAACAACACGGCGCCAGAAGTCCTCAAGACAAGAGCGCCGTATATGAATAGCATCCAGCCCATACCAAGAACCCGGCTGCTCAATAACTGAGATCTGATATTTTTTAGCAATATGAACAATGTTGTCATTCACTTCACGTGATTGTTCTTTTATTTCTTCCAGTGACTGTTGGCATCCAGGAACAAAAAATGTCTTTAGAAATCTAAAGCGAAATGGGCCTACAGATTCGATGCTCTCAACTGGCAACTTTGTAATAATAATATTGAATTGTTGCTGGTGAAGTCGATGAATGACTTCTTCAAGCCATGTTGCTAGCTGTTCTGTTGAAAAACCATAAAGTAAGTCATTTCCTATATCTGTGATCACCGCTAGTCTTTGACTGTTTTTGGAGACACCGCTACGCAGAAGTCGATCTAACGATCTCCAGAGGCCACTCTCACAAATTGATGGGAGACTCCGCTTCCATATGCGACTATTTGCGCCATACGAACGACCATGGCCAGCAGCAACAACAAGGTCGACAGCAGACAACGAGCAGCAACGAGAGGCTTTAAGAAGCCGTGATAAACCTCGAGATAGATTACTTGCCCCCAAGGCGACAACTAATGTCCTCTCTTGCTCGTGATTCATTGATTCGGAATCTCTGTGCACAGCCAACGTTTCCTTCACCCTCGCACACCACTACTGACAAGCCGTTGGTAGCACCCTACACCGAGAACACCAAACAAGACCATGAGATACGTTTCTTGGTGTTGATATGCCCAGACGGCTACTACTCCCGCAATAAGAAGGCCAAAGAGGCTTGCGATCTGGTCTGCAGCCGAAACACCAAAGACTTTCAAACCTTCCAGGACAATCCGGCCACCATCGAGTGGTTGAACAGGCAATAAATTAAGAATCGCCCACGCAATATTTACAAATAATAAGTGATAGACCATGAGCCGACCAAGCATGGAAGGAATGGGCTGACCGGCCAATGAAACTTCTTCCAGAGCATTCCCGATAATCGGTAGTGAACTCAAAAATCCTGGATCTGGAACCTGATACCCAAGCATCATCACTATAGCTACGACAACGATCGCAAGACACAACTGAGCAACCGGACCCGCCGCTGAAACTGCCAGGCGCCGTAAAGGACTCTTGAGGGCAGGAGCAGGCATTCCTGTTGGTACCGCCAAGCCACCAAAGTGATACAACACAATGCGTGATGACTGGCCGGATGCTGCAAATGCAAGAGCATGTCCAAGTTCGTGGACAAGAATGGAGCAGAAAACAACAAGCACCCACACGCCTAAATAGATTAAGAGTGTTCGCGTATCGTCACCAGCAAGCGACTGAGCTAAACCCCAGCCAAATAGCCCTGCCGCCGGCCAAAACCAACCAGTCACACGTACGGGGATACGACCAATGTGAAAGTGAAAGTCAGCGGGTGTCGACTGTGGCTCTGCGAGTAGCATCTCTTTATTATGCCGCCTGTTCAGCATGCTGAACAGAAATAATTTTGTCATCATTCGACGGAGACAAACCATTTGCAGCAATATCGAGTATCACTTTTGCAGCTCGGGACGCTGAACCCGGCTGAGCCACCTTACTTGCAAGCGTTTCCAGTGCTGCCACTGTCTCTTCATATGAATCTGGATTTGTGAGCCACTCCACAACGTGGTCAGCAAGTGCAGAAGAAGGATCAGCAACCGTAAGATACTCCGGGTAAAGCATTTTTGGGTCCGGAGATGGTGGCTGCCGGGGCGGCCAGAACACTGGATTGAGCGGCCCTATTGGATCTGACATAGCTAAAAGATTTACAAGCGTAAAAGATCTGCAATGCCTCACCCAACTCTGCACGACATAAGCCAGACCGGAGAGTGAAAAAACCATAACCGTTGGTACTCGAGCAGCAAGTAGCTCAAGTGATACTGAGCCACTCACGCAGACAGCGGCAGTCGCCTGCGGAATTATTTCACTTGTTTTACCTGCTTCGATAACCAGTTGATCTGGATAACCCTCTACAGGAAAGCCTCTCATCAGCTCATTGATATCCTTTGCATGGCGCTGATGAAGTGCAGCAACAATAAACTTCGCGTGAGGAATTTTCTGCTCTACTTTTTTCGCTGCAAGCAGAAGGCTTTTGAGATTTGCTTCAATTTCCTGTCCACGTGAACCGGGCAACAGAAGCACCAAAGGCTTTTCCTCTGTCGTTTTATATTTCTTTTCGGGCGCATGCCGAACATCAAAAAAGGGGTGACCCACGTACGTGCTGGACATTCCATGCGACACAAACCAATCGTGCTCAAAAGGTAGCGCTGAAAGAACGTAATCAATCAGGCGACGCATTTTATGAATTCGCCAACTCGCCCACGCCCAAATTTGAGGCGGACAATAAAAAACAACTGGGATACCGTGTCGTTTGGCACGCCAGGCAAGCCACCAATGGAATCCAGGAAAGTCAACGAGCACACAAACGTCAGGACGTTCATCCAGAAAACTTCTCTCGGCACGACGCGCTAAATCGACAAAACAATGAACTTTGGCCAGTACACGAAAAAACCACATCACTGCTAATTGAGTCATATCAGCAATAAGGTCACAGCCCGCATTCTCCATCTTGGGACCACCGAGCCCAACACACACAGCCTCAGGGCAGTGATCCTTTATAGACCTACAGAGAAGAGCCGCATGATGATCGCCTGACGGTTCACCGGCAGAAAGAAAAACTCGCATAGAATTATCGTGGGTTAGCCTTTTCGAAGCGGAGTACAGAGTATTTCAGCTAACACGATCTTGTTACAGATCAATTTTCTTTCATTTATCATGATTTCTGCATGTTGAAATGGCGATTCCGTGGCTCTGGAAGTCCAAACGCAACCAGTGTTCCAAGGGCAATGATGGCTGCGCCAGCGAGAAAGAATGGAATGCCTCCCAATATATCAATGCCCCATCCTACGATTGGGGATAAGACAAAAGGTATAGCCATTACGCCTCCGACAATGCTTACATAACGCGGCTGAAGTCCCACCGATGGCGCAAGTTCAAGTGCATAATTACTGATGATCCGGAGCATGATTGGATTGAAACCGAGTGGCATATACGCCAGCCAAAACCACTGCATTGCAGTCGATTGAGAAGCCATGGTTAAGGCAGCTACAAAAAGCGGAGTTCCTGTACAACAGCCAAGCAGCCAAATAATAACCAGACGGTTTCCCCGGTGGTCCGCCAGTGGCCCGACCACGAGGCTCGCAAGACCAGTGGCAATGTTCTGGACAACAATCCACGTCAGTAGGGAGTGACTCGTATTCCCAAACTGCTCACGTGCAAATGCTTGATAATGTGGAAAAAGAATCATAGCGGCTGAAAAAGATGCAGCCACAACCGCAAGCCGCGCAAGTGAACTGTCATGAGAAAGTACCTGCCAGAATGAATGCGGACGGACAGCCTCTGAGGCCCTACGAGATTCGGCAGAAAATAAATTTTCCGATTCTTTAAAAAACAATGGGACAACAGCAGCAGCAAAAAAAAAGAAGCTCGTTGCAGCAAAAATTTTTACAAATCCATCAGGCTCTTGTAGCCACGGCCCTAAAGCAACAAATGCCGCAATGATTGCAAATACACTGCCGCTTGTCACGCTCACAACCAAAACTCTCCCTCGACGTCCAGCTGATATCAAGCGGCCTTGCAGTGTTGCAACAAGCAATTGATTACAACCATTAATTGCTGAAAAAAGACCGTATGTACCAAGAAAAATAATTGCAAGGAAGAAGGGGTGGTCATTGAGGAGACAAGACCATGCTACTGACAAGACCGCAAAACAAATGGACAAACCTATTGTCGTTCCAACCAAAAGCCAACGGATAGATTTTGTATGTGAAACGAGTGGGGCAACTACCAACGGAAAGAGACTTGTTCCAATGCGGTTTAGGACAGGAAGAAAGCCACGAAGCATTCCAGAGGCAATGCACGCATCAAGGACCGCTGGCATGACCACGGTCTCTGTTTTAAAGATCCATCCTATACGAGCGACCACCTGATATGTCACCAAGCAGGCAATATTACGGGGCTCATGAGCAGCAACTTCAGAACGATACGAGCCCCTTTTTTCATTATTTTCCAGTGTTTGTTTGGATGGGATCATCTTATTCTCAAAGGAAAGCACCCTAATAAAAAATGGTTACACTAAAGACTTTGCAGAACGAGTGCCTTACCATCTTAGCGCAAACGGCAATCATTGCTCTTTTTCTTTTCAGATTCATGATAGACATAACTCAATATCTTCATTGCATCCAGAAACAGGTTTTCTTTCGGCGGGCACGGCGAACCTTACCTCATATTCCCATCATCTTATTAATATTTTTGTCGACCAACGTCGTTCACGCTGAACGCTTCGTCTGGTTTGGTTCCTACACAGGGAAAGCTCCTCGGGGACAGGGCATCTATGTCTCGCGTTATGACGAAACCACGGGTGACATAAGCCAGCCGGACGTAGCGTGCACGGTAAAGAATCCCTCATTCCTCGCCATACACCCAACGCTTGCCGTCGTCTACGCTGTCTCAGAAATTGCTGACCTCAATGGTCAACCAACGGGTGGCATTATCAGTTTTACTATTGATATGGAGAATGGTCACCTCACTCAGCAAAGTGTGCAACCATCAAACGGAAAAGGCCCATGTCATCTTTCACTTGATGCACAAGGCACGGTTCTCCTCGCCGCAAACTACGGAAGCGGGAGCACTCTTTGCCTAGGACTTGCTGACGACGGAAGCCTTCTCCCACTCATCACTCACAAAAAAGGTGCACCAGGTGGATTCATCCAACACACCGGTAAAGGTCCGAACAAAACTCGTCAAGAAACTCCGCATGGTCACTCTATTAATGCAACACCTGATAGCAAGTTCGCTATTAGTTGTGACCTCGGAGCTGATCGAGTATTCATCCATAAACTTGATGCTTCAGCCGCCTCACTGGCACCTCATGCGTCGGCCTCGACGCAACCAGGCGGCGGACCGAGGCACTTCGCACTCCATCCCCGACTACCTTTCGGCTATGCCAACAACGAACTCGACATGACCGTCACTGCTTTCCGTTTTGATGCTGCAAAGGGAAATCTTAAAAAAATACAGTCCGTGAGTACGATTCCTGATTCGGTGCAGGAGCGTAACAGATTTTCAACCGCTGAGATCGCCATTCATCCATCCGGACGGTTTCTGTACGTATCAAATCGTGGGCATGATTCAATTTCTCTATTTGGAATCAATGAACAAAGTGGCGAGCTCACACTGAAAAGTGTCGAGCCGACTCATTGCCAGACACCCCGTCATTTTGCGATTGCTCCTGGTGGCAAACGACTTTATGCGGCGGGACAGGAATCCGGGACTATTACGGGCTTCACGATTGACCCGATAACCGGCAAACTATCATTTGTGAACCGCATCATAAAAGTTCCAAAACCTGTGTGTATCGTTTTCTCTCGCCCACTTTCACCTGGACCAGAAAAACCATGACCATCTGCTTACTCAAGTCAAAAATTCATCGAGCTGCTGTCACCGGTGCATCAGTTGATTACGAAGGTAGCCTCGCTGTTGATCGTGATTTAGCAGAGCGAGTTGGACTCAGGGCCTATGAAAAAATATTAGTGGGCAACCTTGAAAATGGAGAGCGATTTGAAACCTACTGCATCTATGGCGCCGCTGGCAGCGGAGTGATAGAACTCAACGGAGCAACAGCCCACCTTGGAAAAATTGGTGACCGGCTAACCATCATGTCCTACGGACACTACTCTCCCGTGGAGGCAGATGACGCGAAGCCTGCTGTGATCTTACTTGACGAAAAAAATGCAATTGTTCGTGAAAGTGGAACTGTTCATTGTTAAAAACTTCATGCCTCGCCAAGAGCTACTAAAAACTAACGAGGAGCTTCCTGTTCTCGGACAAGAAGCTCCAGATAGCTTGCTGACTCAGGATTTTCTAAACCAAGTTCGTGTGCCAAAGACTCAACACAATTCCGAGCCAGCGACACTTCACCTTCTCCGGCAATAATTTCAAATTCGGCGTAACAACCTAGCTCGGCAACGGCATCAATCGCTATCTCGACGTCACTGCCGTGCCAATGAACACGTCCGGGAAGTCGCGTCTTTGCAACCTCGAAGACCTGATAAAAACCGAGGGACTCAAGCAACTCTGTCCACGCAGCAACGGTCGTCTGCCCCGTCGGCCCTTGAGGCATAACTCCGAGTTCAATTTCCTGTCTAACTTTTGCTGATGTATCAGCCCGCGGACCTTTCCACGTTAATTCCACAACATCACCGACTTGTCGAAGGCGTAACGCCTCGTCTGTTTTGCGAAAATTGCGGACTGGATGGGAAAAATACCGATCGACCTGCTCCATGCGGCCTCGAAAGCAAGCAGACATTGCGTCTAGACGTTGAACCACGTGGTCAACATCAGTCAGGTGAAATTTGAGTTCAACTTCGTACACTCGTGAGACCCTTCGTTTATGATACCCATACGTAGTCTACACATTCAAAACCAACGGATAGCCTCATGGCATTGTTTCATCGCCAGTTGATTCCCCTGGTTTTTGCTTCCGTTGCAATTATTGGTTGCAGTCTCGGCCAAAATCAAGAAACACGGCAACACGTCGGTAAATCAGTACCAAAAATTTCACTCGTTTCACTTGATACCGGTGACGAATCCCTCACGCTTTCTGGAAAGATCACACTTCTTAATTTCTGGGGTACTTGGTGCCCTCCTTGCCGCCAAGAATTACCAGGGCTTGCAAGGCTTGCCTCACGGCTCACAAACGAACCTCGTTTTCAATTAATTGCTGTTTCGTGCGGTGGGGGAAATCGTGATGATCTTGATCAATTGCGCAGTGAAACAGAAGCTTTCCTAGCATCCACGAGAATTGCTCTCTCCCCTTGGGCAGACCCAACTGGCGACACCCGTCTTCGTTTCACCAAAGCATTTGGTTTTCGCGCCTATCCAACAACCTACTTGATTGGGGCTGACCAGAAGATTCTCGCTATTTGGACCGGCTATTCGCCGTCTGTGGAGACGCAAATTGCACAATCTGTTGCTCGCTCACTGAAGCAGTTTCCTGCGACTGGTTCCCTTGAGTAGCGGAAAGCAGTGAACAAATTAGTCGAGATTCCTCACCGGGATCTGCTGCATCCGTGATACTGCTCGCAATTGCAACCCGTTTGACTCCTAGGCGGACAAGCCGATCAAGGTTGTCGGATGTGATACCACCAATCGCAAAGACCGGCAAACGTATCTCTTCGGAAACATCACGAAGGAATGTGTCCGTCGCAAACTCTTTAAACTGTTTTGTATTGCTTGGATAACATGGACCAACCCCAAGATAGTCAGCACCATCCAGTACTGCCTGTTTTGCTTCCGCGATAGAATGAGCAGTACGGCCAATAATGAACTCATGCCCACAGACCTTACGGGCCAGATTTACTGGCAAATCAGTTTCACCAAGGTGAACACCATCTGCGTTTGCGGCCACGGCAACGTCTGCTCGATCATTTACAAGAACAATGCATCTTTTTCCTGTAGTCGACTCCGCGTACTGCCTGGCTTGTTGAGTTATTGTTTTCGTACGCTCACACAGCAATGACGTGTTGGCTTTTTTATCTCGGAGCTGAATCATGTTGACGCCGGCAGCGAGGAGTTGGCCCACCAGCGTTTTGAATTCTGTTTTTGGTCGGTCAACATCAAGAAGCACGCATAAACTGATATCGGCGAGCCTATTCTCGCTTATGATGGTTGTCATCGCCGCCTTTTCGAGTGTATAGATTCGATAGCGTAATTGTTCAAACGCTGTAGTGACTGCAGGTACAACCAAGCGGCTACATTCCTCTAAACTCCTGATCGACTGACTCGCACGAGCAGCGTTTGCAGCAACGACGTGTTTTATCTCTGTTCGCGGTGCAGTTTTCGCTACTGTGGTGCTGACCCCAACATCTCGTAAGACATCACGAAGCCGAATGCGTGCCTGAAGATCTTCTCTCGAAAAAATAATAGCAAGTTCATGCCGAATCGCTTTTGCCTCCTGCGAGAGAAAAGCGTCATCCAGACAGAACCGAAGAATGTCCTCCAGTACACGAACTGCCTCGGCACTGCGGTTCGCCGAAGCATCGAGTGTTCTCCAAATCCCCACTCCAGAGTCATCTTTCTCAGACTCGATTTCTTCCATTTCTGAGCTTTCTCCCTTACGACTCGCCATTGGTTTGAGTCTACCTGATCCCTAGACTCTCTTCGTCCCATGCCATCAGACCAGGAAACTTGAAAGGCCGGTCGTTCGTGTCATTTCTCCGCTCACTTACGCTCATTTGGCCTGGCTTGCCTTGGGCTTGGCTTCGAGGAAGCTGGGCTGGCCTTATCTTAGCCACTGCTTTCGGAATTTGTCTGAATCTCTGCATCATCACTGCATGGATTTGGACAAGCTTTATTGATCTTGAGATGACTTTTGGCATTTGGGCTGCAACGGCAATTATTTGGATTGTGTCAACGGTTTCGGCAGTGTCCAGTTTCCCACAGCCTCTTGTCAGGTATCGAGACGAGGTAACAGACAATTTGTTTATTGATGCACGAGATGCCTATCTCGCTGGAGATTGGCTCAGGGCAGAAACAAAATTACAGACAATTCTTACTCTTTCGCCAACTGATGGTGAGGCACAATTACTCTTTGGCACACTCCTGCGACGAGTCGGCCGGTTTGAAGAGGCAAAAAAATCACTCGAAAAACTTGCCCGGAGCGATAGCGGACAACCGTGGCAGCACGCGATTCGTCACGAACTCTCACTGATCAAACGAGATTTCCAAGAGAATTCTGAAGAAATAGAGCAGAATGCCGGCATTGACTCGAATGCGGGCCCGCACCACCGTAAAGCAGCATGATCCTCAATCAAACAGTTTGGATTCACGAACGTAGTACTCTCGAGGTATCAGCATTGCCCTGGCGGGCAACCAAAATGTCACTCATAGGCTACCTTTTGACAGCCCATGAGCTATTTCAGTCAGAAACCCCCGCGAAACGTGGAGGTGTAGGAGACAGTAACGCGGGCTATCCCTACAATAACCTTGTGAGAATTGTTAGGCGATGCATTTGGGAAATCATTTTACCTTCGGTTGGCGTGAGTTTTGCATTGAATTGTAAATGGTTGAAATTGGGTTTTGCATCTGCCTGAATGGCAGGGGCACCGACTCCATGTGCAACCGGATTGAGCAGTCACAAGAGGAAGTTTTATGTACGAGCGTTTTACAGACCGTGCCCGGAAGGTGATGCAACTGGCGAATCAGGAAGCCCAGCGCTTTAATCACGAATACATTGGGACCGAACACGTCCTGCTTGGCTTGATTAAAGAAGGTAGTGGTGTTGCCGCCAACGTTTTAAAAAATCTTGACGTCGATCTTCGAAAAATTCGTCTCGAGGTTGAAAAACTCGTACAGAGTGGACCTGATATGGTCACGATGGGCAAGTTGCCACAGACACCCCGTGCCAAGAAAGTCATTGAATATTCAATGGAAGAGGCACGGAATCTGAACCATAATTATGTTGGAACTGAACATATCTTGCTCGGACTACTCCGTGAACAAGAAGGTGTTGCTGCTCAGGTTCTTATGAATCTTGGACTCAAGCTTGAAGATGTTCGTGAAGAGGTTCTCAATCTTCTGGGACATGGTATGGATGAGGGAAGCGACCGGTCGGGCATGGGTGGCCGCCAGATGGCTGGTGGTGGTAGTGGAGGCAGTGATGCTCCAACAAAAAGTGGTAAGAGCAAAACCCCTGCACTAGATTCATTTGGACGTGACCTGACCGAATTGGCAAAACAAGGAAAACTTGATCCTGTTATCGGTCGAGAGCATGAGATCGAACGGGCCATTCAGATCCTCTGCCGAAGAACAAAAAATAATCCTGTGCTTATCGGTGAGGCTGGTGTTGGAAAAACTGCAATCGTTGAAGGGTTTGCACAGAGAGTTATCGAAGGAAATATTCCCGAACTTCTTGCCGAACGAAGAATTGTGGTTCTCGACCTGGCGATGATGGTCGCTGGCACGAAATACCGTGGTCAGTTTGAAGAGCGAATTAAGGCCGTCATGAATGAAGTCCGACGAGCTAAAAATACCATTCTTTTTATCGACGAACTCCATACACTTGTCGGAGCTGGTGGAGCAGAGGGTGCTATTGATGCGTCCAATGTTCTCAAGCCCGCACTAGCTCGTGGTGAAATCCAGTGCATTGGAGCAACCACACTGGATGAATATCGCAAATACATTGAAAAGGATTCGGCACTCGACAGGCGTTTCCAGCTTGTCATGGTCGAGCCTGCTTCGAAAAAAGAAGCAGTTGAAATCCTAAAGGGCCTCCGAGACCGCTACGAAAGTCACCATAGAGTATCCATTACTGATGACGCGATTGAAGCATCAGTAGAACTCTCCAGTCGCTATATCACAGGCCGCGCACTTCCTGATAAAGCGATTGATGTGATTGATGAAGCAGGGGCACGAGTGCGTCTGAAGGCAATGACTCGTCCTCCAGACCTCAAGGAAATTGATGCGGAGGTCGATCGCCTGAACAAGGAAAAAGAAGAGGCTGTTGCCAACCAAGACTTTGAAAAGGCGGCAGCACTGCGAGATAAGGCTGATAAATTGAAGAAGAAGAAACAGCAAATGACCAAGGAGTGGCGAGAAAAATCTCGTGAGGCTGATGGCGTTGTTGACGAAGAGGTTGTTGCAGAGGTTGTTTCCAAGATGACTGGCATTCCATTGACACGAATGTCGACAGAAGACAGCCAGCGATTAATGCAGATGGAGGATTCACTCCACAAGCGAGTAATTGGTCAAGATGCGGCAATCAAAAGTATTTCCAAGGCCGTTCGCCGAAGTCGCTCAGGCCTTAAAGACCCCAAACGCCCAATTGGTTGCTTTGTTTTGGCAGGCCCAACGGGCGTTGGAAAAACTCTCTTAGCCAAAGCACTCGCTGAATTCATGTTTGGGGACGACGACGCGCTCATATCAATTGACATGAGTGAGTACATGGAAAAGCACAATGTAAGTCGTCTCGTTGGTGCGCCTCCTGGATACGTTGGATTCGAAGAGGGCGGTCAACTCACTGAAAAAATCCGGCGGCGTCCATATGCGGTTGTTCTTCTTGATGAGATTGAAAAAGCTCACCCTGATGTTTTTAACATGCTACTGCAAGTGATGGAAGAAGGCCGACTCACAGACTCCTTTGGAAGAAATGTTGACTTCCGAAATACGATTCTCATCATGACAACCAATGCAGGGGCTGAGGCAATAAAGAATGAATCTGCCTTTGGATTCCAGAAGCCAGAAGATGACAGTGGATATGAAAGCATGAAGGCCCGAGTCAATGAACGAATTGAAAAGGTGTTCCGTCCAGAGTTTATTAACCGCCTAGATGATCTCATCGTCTTCCATCATCTTACCGTTGAAAACCTCAAAGAGGTTATTGACATTGAACTCGCAAAAGTGCGGGAACGACTGCTCGAGCGTGGTCTTAAGCTCGAACTCACTGACGAATCGAAGCAGTTTCTTATTAGAAAGGGCTCCGACACCGATTTCGGGGCTCGACCACTTCGGCGTGCACTTGAAAACTACATTGAAGACCCTGTGTCAGAAGAACTTCTAAAAGGTGAATTTGAAGGAAAAGACACTATTCAAGTGGACTGCAAAGAAGTTGCTGGAAAGAAACAGCTCGTCTTTCATGGGGTCGTAACCGCCGAACCGGTAGCCGCAGGATCTTCAGACGAATCTACCAGCTGAGAGAAAAGGTTTGAGGTTCATAGGGGCGTTCTGAAATGGACATCTCTCTGTATTTTTCCATACATGCGTTGGTGCTTTGAAACCATAGTTTTCCTTCGGAAAGCTTCTTTTACGCACCCTGCTTCATTTGGATTTTTCCAAAAGCCCGCAAATCCCGCAACCTCCCCCTAAACGACTCAAGGCACCAGTTCCTTCTAGCCGATCTAATCGACAAGGAGCGCCGCCACTGCGGTGAAGGTCTGTCGTTATGAATTCACTTGCCACCACTCAATCTGAACGAGCTGCTGATAATGTCACTGGCTGGTTTGCAAATAGGGTCGCTGATGTCGGTGATATGGCGATCACGATGGTTGCTGGTATTGGTGACGTAACTCTTTTTGCTTTACGAACCATTGGGTGGTTATTTTCCCGCCGTCAACGACGAGATGTGTTGATGCCAAGCTTCTATCAGATAGGTGTTTTATCGCTCCCGGTAATCGCACTTACCGGCCTTTTCATTGGAATGGTCTTGGCTGTACAGAGTTATGCGCAATTTAAAGCCCTTGGTCTGCAAACACGACTTGGTTCTGTAATCAACCTTTCACTGATTCGTGAACTCGGCCCAGTACTCGCAGCAACGATGCTGGCCGGGCGGGTCGGAAGTGCCATGGCTGCAGAACTGGGCACGATGCGCGTCACTGAACAAATCGATGCCCTTGAAAGTATGGGGGCGAATCCAATTTATTATCTTGTTGTACCTCGCTTTCTTGGCTGTCTTGTACTCATTCCGGCACTTACGATCATGGCTGATTTCATGGGTGTGCTGGGGGGTTACGTCTATTCACATGGCATCCTTGGTATTGATTACCACCATTATTGGGCGAATTCCCGTGCCTATATCGATTCCTTTGATTTTTTTATGGGAATTTTTAAAAGCTTCTTTTTTGGCGCCGCTATTGCCTTAGTCAGTTGTCACCATGGCTTTCATTGTGACCATGGCGCACAGGGAGTTGGCCGAGCTGCGACCAATGCATTTGTCCACTCATTTGTTCTCATTCTTGTACTTGATCTTTTCCTGGGCATTGGCCTGAACAATGTACAGGACTACTTACGGCCCGAAGGTCCGCGAAGCCTTCTTTAACCTTTAAACAGATTCTAGAAAACGTACCATGACCACGCCCGCTATCGAAGCGCCAACACGAGAAGCAACAACTGCAGGACCACTGCTTTTCATTGATTCGCTTTCGATAAATTTTGGTGACCAGCAGGTCTTGCGTAATATTTCCCTCGAACTCACTTCTGGTGAAAGTCTTGTCATTCTTGGCGAGAGCGGATGCGGGAAAACTGTCCTCTTAAAAACAATGATCGGGCTCATTCAGCCAACTACAGGAGATGTACGATTTGAGGACACCTCATTGGCTTCGATGACAGAACGTCAACTTGCCCATCTCCGGACACGCTACGGATTTGTTTTTCAAGGTGCCGCTCTTTTCGACAGTGCTACTGTTGCAGAGAATATTGCATTTCCTTTGCGTGAACATACTCAACTTGACGAAGATGAAATAGCAAAAATTGTTGCCGAACTTGTAGCAGAGGTTGGCCTACCACGTGCGGTCCTCACGAAAAAACCAGTGGAATTATCTGGCGGCATGAGAAAGCGTGCCGGCCTCGCACGAGCGCTTGCACTCGACCCACAGCTCGTACTCTATGACGAGCCGACCACGGGCCTCGACCCAATCATGAGTGATGTTATTAATGAACTTATTCTACGCGTTCATCAACGACCTGAAACAACCAACGTAGTAGTCACGCACGACATGACAACTGCTCATAAAGTGGCGGATAGAATTATTATGCTCTATCCACTTTCTCGGCTTAAAAAAGGCGAGTCACAAATAATTTTTACTGGTACACCGGAAGAACTTGACGGCTCAACGGATCCTCGAGTTCGTCAATTCATTGAGGGCAAAGCCGGACAACGTCTCAACGAACTCCGGAATGAGCAGAACCAGAAAGACTGCGCACTATCCTCTGAGACTAACAATCAGGAGAACGATCATGAGTGAGCGCGTAATTCAATTTCGTGTTGGTGTGATGGTCTTAGCAACCGCCATTATCGCCGGAATACTTATTGTTTTATTTGGTGACCTGCCAAGTCTCGTCCAGTCAACATATCCGCTGCGCATGAACTTCTCAGAAGCGAGAGGCGTTTCAAGTGGCACCCCAGTACGAAAGAATGGCATTCTGGTTGGACGAGTCAACTCAGTCATGCTCGATGAACGTGGTGGCGTGAGTGTGGTTGCTCAAATTGATTCCTATGTACCGGTCTATCGTGATGAGACACCTCGTGTTGCAAGCACAATTCTTGGTGATGCCGAGATTGAACTTATTGCAGGACGCATTGCACCTCCTCGCCAACGAATCACAACAGATGAGGTTTTGCGGGGTGCTGTGTCAAAAGACCCCCTTGCATTATTTTCAACCCTCGAACCAAAAGTAACAGCTTCCCTCGAGTCACTCACTCGGGCAGGTGATGCGGTCGCAATACTCTCAGAAAACATAGAGCGAATTTTTGTAAAGGAAGATATTCAGATTGACCAGACCGTTAAAAAACTCGACACTGCGCTGGACACCTTTACAACAGCCATGAACAATGTGAATGACATTGTCGGGGATGCCGAGGCGAGAGAAAAGCTGAAGGATTCGATCTATACGCTGCCTGATGTTCTTGTTGATCTGCGTAAGTCTGTTGGGGGTATCAGCGCTACCATCGATACTGCGGATCGTAATCTCCGAAACCTTGAAGGGTTTTCAAAACCTCTCGGTGAACGAGGCGCATCAATGGTACAAGGCATAGACCGTGCCATTAATCGCCTCGACACTGTACTCGTTCAAGCAGCCACGTTCACTCAGGCCCTCAACGAGTCGCAGGGAACACTTGGCAAACTGGTACGTGATCCGGAGGTTTACAATGACCTTGCTCAAGCCGCAAACAACGTCAATCGTCTAACTCAAGACCTTCGGCCAATTATTGATGACGTTCGTGTATTCACTGATAAAATCGCGCGCCATCCTGAACAACTTGGTGTACGTGGAGCACTCGATCGGAAAACTGGGCTTAAATGATGATGGGCAAAATACATTGCCTCACAGGTCTGATGATCTGTCTTTTTTGTGCTCTGGGTCGAACGGCACTTCATTTGGATTCAGTGATTGAACATCTGCTATTTGATCAAAACCGATTCCACGAAGTCGATTACCGTATCGCTCCATTAACCACGGCATTGTTTGTTCGATGGTATCAGGCTGTAGCAAAACAAGGTCACCTGGCTTCACCGCATCGAGTACCGTTGCAGCTGAGGTTTCCCAATCACCTCCAGACTCGACTATAGCGCGACGCTTGGTTTGTTTTGTTCTTACGATGCCTTCAGCAATAAGTCGTGTTATCTCTCCGGGGCTGCGGCCTCTGCGGTAGGCATCTTCATAGATGACGATGCGATCGAATGTCTTGCCCAAGAGTTCACCTTGTCGCAGGAGATCTTCATTTCGACGATCCCCTGCTGCTGAATACACAGCAGTTCTGTGAGCATGTGGCAACTTTTCAAGCGTTAAACAGACCTGCTCTAAAGACGGCACGTTATGTCCGTAGTCAACAACCACAGTAGCTCCGTCTAACTCAAGCATATTGAATCGCCCGGGACTACCGAGTGCGCCACTTGAAAAGCTCTCGAGTCCGAGTCGAACCAATTCAAGCGGAACGCCCATGCTCCATGCAGCGGCAGAAGCAGCAAGTGCATTTTCAACTTGAAACGAAACCAAACCCTGATGAACCAGGGGAACTTTATCTAAATTGGCTAATCGAGTTTCACGCGGTCCATCACACAATACGATCCATCCGTCACGGATGGTTGCGCCAAGACCTCCGGAGGCCAAGTGTTCTGTGAGGACAGGAAATTCTGGATTGAGTGAAAAATAAATTACCCGACCCTGACACCATTTCTTCATATCGACAACTAGTGGATCTGCTGCATTGAGGACAGCTGCGCCGCTTGTTCGCACAGCTGCAACAATTGCGCCTTTCACCCAAGCAAGTTGTTCTGGAGTATCTATTTCATGCAAACCAAGGTGGTCACCTGAGGAAATATTAGTGACAACGGCTACATCACAGGCATCAAACCCACACCCTTCACGGAGAATTCCTCCCCTTGCCGTTTCGAGCACAGCCGTCGTTACGTTCGGTTGCGCTAAAATTCGTCGTGCACTTGCTGGCCCACTACAATCACCAGAATCAAGCTGTCTGTCGCCTACCCACACGCCTTCGGTACAGGCAATGCCAACCGTTGCTCCCCCTGTCGAGGCTACATGAGCTAACAAACGGGTAACTGTCGTTTTTCCATTTGTACCGGTCACCGCTGCCACAGGAATCCGACCATCTTCACCGGTTTCGAAAAGCGTACTGATGATCGCCGAACCGACATCCCTAGATCCTCCAACCGTTGGTTCCAGATGCATCCGAAGACCGGGACATGCATTAATTTCAACAACACCTCCATGCTGGACACTCAAAGGCTGATCAATACGTGTCGCCATAATATCGACGCCCGCAATATCAAGCCCAACAACTCGTACCGCATCAATAGCAAGCCGAACTGTGTCTGGATGAACCAGATCTGTGACATCCTCAGCGGTGCCTCCAGTACTCAGATTTGCGTTCCGACGGAGAAGGACAAGTTGCCCATCATTTGGGATAGATTCCTTTGAAAATCCTTGCTCGCACAGAGCAACCTCAGCAGCAGCATCAAGACATAAAAGAGAAAGTGATCCTGCATGGTCATCGCAACGACAAGGATTCCTATTTTCTTTTTGAACAAGCTTTTCAATCGTTGAACTACCATCGCCCGTAATACAAGGAGCGCAACGACGTGCCGCCGCAATAAGTTCATTACCGATAACTAATAGCCGATAATCATCCCCTGCTAGACAACGCTCAACGACGATCTCTTCCTCTTCTGAAATTGCCACGCTATATGCTTGGGAAACCTCATTCTGAGTTGTCAGTCCAACTGAAACACCTCGACCCTGATTGCCACAACGGGGCTTGATGACCACTGGCAGACCAATTTCCGTCGCCACCTGCCAGGCTTCTTCAGCTGAGAAAACAGGCTTTCCTTTTGCAACTGGAATACCAGCCTCTTCGAGCAAGCCTCGTGTCAACTCCTTATCTTGTGCAATTGTCTCACTGACAGCTGATGTCTGGTCCGTCTCAGCCGCAATAATTCGCCGCTGCTTGGACCCAATTCCAAGCCGAACAAGTGACCCCTCACTCAGCCTACGTACAGGTATGTCTCGACGGCGTGCAGCTTCCACGATCGACCTGGTGCTCGGACCAAGTTGCTCGAGGAGCAACTTCTCCCGCAAGCTTTCTATGGTTTTCCCGACGTCAAAATGACTTCCCTCTATTGCAGCAATGAGGAGTGAGTGTGCTGCATGCAAGCAATGGACTGCAAAATCTTCTTCCTTATATTCAATGATAACATTGTAGACGCCATGTTTT
The DNA here is from genome assembly GCA_016776925.1 of Pirellulales bacterium. Lineage (GTDB taxonomy): Bacteria > Planctomycetota > Planctomycetia > Pirellulales > UBA1268 > UBA1268. The sequence continues at coordinate 25,889 of JADHSL010000019.1, forward strand.
TTTGTTTCGTGTGCCCTGCCGTACCCAACTTCTGTACCTGCAAGCGATTGAAGCTCGAGTGTCACGTGTTCAAGAACATGCCCCATCCAGGTGCCAGTTCGTAATCGTTCAAAAAAGCCACCACGCTCACCAATCGAGCAACGATGCTCGATCATTGTCGGCAACCAATTCATCAATCGTTCATTAAAACCAGCAAGCGTATGTGATGGATATTCCTCGAGCCATCCGAGGTCAACACGAACTTCAAGAACCGGAAACCGAGCCCACTGATTAGGACCTCGAAGCACTTTTATGTTGTCAATATTCATAGGCGGAAGGTACCAAGGGAGAAATCTTCAAAATGAATCGGGGCAGAGTATCGAGTTATTCAAATTAGGGTTTTGGATATGTAGTTTATCAAAGGGGGCTGGTATTCTTGAAATTGCTTTATTTGCAGCCCAACAAACTCTCAGTACAGCGCTCACCTTCAAGCGATAGTCTCAAATTCAGTGAAAGAAGGCGGAGAGACACATGAGTCATGTATTTCTCGGATTCTTTCTAGCACGCTTTGGCCTTGCAGAACCGTGTTACGATACTGTTTGGCTATTCCAATTCCAAGTTTTTTGCCTTCAAGATTCATCTTTTGCCTGTACTCCCCAGCATTTCACTAGGAACCAACTCCAAAAAAACACCGTTTCAAACAGAATAGACTGAAGAATCACCGTCATTGGATCGATTCGCTAGGATACCCTGATGTGCATTCTTTGTGCCAAAAATAAGCAGACCCGCACTGTCGTACCATTAAAAATAGTTGCCGATGACTCAAAAATCACCTTTCCTACTTCATTTCTGCAATCTTTAGAATTGCCTCGAACCAAATTTAAATCGTACTTTGTCGCTTTCAGCAATTTCAGTCGGTAGGTTTTTCACACTGCAAAGTACCATTGTGTGTAATTTCTATACAAGACTGGGCAGCGATTTCCTAAGCTTTCAGCAAAGTGTGTTACAGCATCTGCAATGCGACTAAAAATGCCATCAGCTGAATCCTTTGATAGTGCAGGCTCCGAGACATCAGAGACTCTGCTGGCATGCTGTCATATCAACCTCGATAATGAGGCACAGTTTGGTTCAAGCTGGCTGGCAGTTTCTACAGCGGCCCTCTACTCAGGAAAAGGTCGCCCACCCACCACGCAACACGTTGTTGATGGATACAAAAGGCACGCACAACATTCCTGGCCACTACAAAAAGATTTCCAGCTGACCCTGACGAATCGACCTACGATTGGCCAGGTTGAACTGCGTGCGGGTCAAGAATTTCTTAAGTGTTGGAAATTTAGTGCTGGAATCACACCTGATGTTGAACGACTGATAGATCGTTTTGAAGCAGCACGTGAGAATTTATTCTCCAGTAATAAATCGACTGTGAATCTCGAGACAAATGGCGACAGTCCTTCGCCCAATGCATCCAAAAAGATAACGACGGGGTCATTTGCTGCACTTATTCGTGTACTCAGCTTTGCCGGTCCGTACTGGCGGGTTGTCGCGATCGGTACGGTACTCGCGCTTGCCACTACATTTGCCAGCCTTGTACCTCCATATCTCACAATGCCACTTGTCGACCAGGTACTCATACCACAGCAGTCTGGAGAGCATGTGGCTATTGGAACCGCTGTGCCGTACCTTATTGGCCTCGCTGCAGCAGCTGTTCTCGCTTCTTCTCTTGGATGGGGACGGACATGGATACTTGCCTGGGTCAGTGAGCGTATCACCGCGGACATGCGAATTCGCACCTATGCTCATGTCCAGTCATTGTCACTCGACTTTTTTGCCACCCGCCGAACCGGTGATCTCATTTCCAGAATTGGAAGTGATACTGAGCGGCTGAACAATTATGTATCGATTAGTCTTATTGATTTTTTCTCAAATCTGCTTCTTGTGGTATTTACTGCTATTGTGCTATTTACCATTTCTCCGCTGCTTGCAGTGATGACTCTTGTACCGTTTCCTTTTGTCATTTGGCTTGTCTACTCTGTCCGTGGCCGATTGCACCAAGGATTTTCTCGTAGTCGTATTGCCTGGGCTGATATGACGAGTGCTCTAGCTGATACGATTCCTGGCATCCGTGTTGTGAAAGCATTTGCTCAAGAGAAGCGAGAAATTAGTCGTTTCAGACGTGCCAATCATCGTGTCCTTGAGGCGAATGACCATGTCAACATTACCTGGAGTTACTTCGGCCCGCTTGTCACACTATTCAGTGAATTTGGGATCCTTGTCATTTGGGCAAGCGGGGTGTGGTTAGTTTTCAATAACTCTGTCACTGTTGGCACATTAACCGCTTTCCTGGCCTACATATCACGGTTCTATGGCAAGGTTGAATCGATGGTGCGGATGGTTCCTGCAACACAACGAGCGGCTGCAAGCGCACAACGAATCTGTGATCTTCTTGACTGCCACCCGACAGTGGCAGAGCCTGCTGTTCCACATCAAATTAAACACTTCAAAGGCAAGATTGATTTAAAGAATATCCATTTCCGTTATGGCAACCGTGAAGTTATTCACGGAATTAACCTCACTATTGAAGCAGGGGAAATGATCGGGCTTGTTGGAACCAGCGGTGCGGGAAAAACAACACTCGCCAATCTTATCTGTCGTTTTCATGATCCAAGTAGTGGCTCTATCTGTGTAGATGGAATAGATCTTCGTAAACTTGCACTAAATAACTACCGACGACATATCGGATGCGTTTTGCAGGAACCCTTTCTTTTCTTTGGGTCGATAGCCGAAAATATTGCATACGGACGGCCAGAGGCGTCGCGGGAAGAAATTGTTGCTGCCGCTCGAGCTGCCGGCGCACATGAATTTATCCTTCGTCTTCCTCATGCATACGATTCACGGGTTGGTGAACGCGGAGCCCAACTCTCCGGTGGCGAACGACAGCGGATTTCAATTGCTCGAGCACTTTTAGTCGACCCTGCGATACTTATCCTTGATGAGGCGACATCGAGCGTTGACGCTGAGACTGAATCTGTTATTCAGTACGCAATTGAGCAACTTGTGACTGGACGAACCACAATAGCAATCGCCCATCGACTTGCCACGCTTCGCCGTGCAGACCGTTTAGTTGTACTTGAGCATGGTCAGATTGTTGAAATCGGAACCCATGATGAACTACTTGCTATTGCCGGCACATACGCCCGCCTTTACCAGACCCAAATCATTGACAATCACAAGCAAGACATCACTGCAAAAACTCCATACGACACTGAATCTACTACAGAAGAAAAAACATTTTGAATGCGTGTGAATTCCTAGTGACATTCACATACAGAGAATACCAGACGTGCTTTATATGAATATCAATGACTGTAGATTCACGTGTTCAGCAGACGAAAAAGTCACCTTGCTTACACCCGCAGGTGATCGCCATGTAGCAGTCCGCATTGTACGAGCATTTCCATTCACTGCTGCTGATGGGCCAGTCGCTGTTGTCGACAGCAACGGTCATGAAATTATCTGGATTAAGGACCCTGATTCACTTTCATTGACCCATCAACAATTTATTCAAAGCCAATTAGAACGAGAAGAATTCCTACCACGGATTCATTTCATTGAGTCGGTATCAAGAGGAACACCCCGTCAGTGGAATGTGGCTACCGACCGAGGGCCGAATTCTTTTGAACAAGCCTCTTCTGACGGAGTTGTCTGGCATCCGGACGGGAGCGTCTCCATCACTGATTGTGATGGTATTTGCTATCTTATCCCAGCTGTCCAGAAACTGGACAGACGTAGCCGAAGGCTTCTCGAGCGGTATAGCTAGCAGAAAATGCCACCCTCTTTCACCAATCCCTCTCATCTACCAGCTCTTATTTAAACTGGATGGAATACGCCGTTCATATGGACTGGAGCCTCATTTTTTCGAGAAAAAAGGCTCAAGAATCCTAACAATTCGGTTGAAAGACATTTCCAAGCAATTAGGCTCGGGAGTGTCGTCGAAGTACCTTTTCGGAGTTTACGTGATGGTTTCTTTCCAACGTTGTAGTGCGCGGGCGTCGGTCAATCGTCTTCTTCCTTTCTTGATGAAAGCAGGAGTGTCGCTCTGTGGCCTATCAGCTTTTCTTACTGCAACACCCAGTGCAGCTCAATGCTGCGGTCAGGCAATCACAGCACCGGTAGTTTCGCAGTCCTACCGTTTGGATTACCAAACGGTCTATGACGAACAGCAGATGACTGCATACAGAATGACATACGAGACGGTGTATGACACCAAGACGTACACGGTACAAAAACCTGTTTGGGAAACGGAGACTCGAGAACGACGATACACCGTCCAACGACCAGTTTGGGAAACTCAGAATCGTGAAGAGCGATACACTGTCATGAAACCTGTCTATGAAACAGTGGTTCAAGATCGCAGCTATAACGTTGTACGCGACGTTGTGGAAACAAGTACGCGTGAAGAACGATACACGGTGATGAAACCCGTCTACGAAACCAGCGTGCAGCAGCGGGTAAGTACAGTTCGTCGACCAGTTTACGAAACCTCAGAAAGGCAGGAGGCGTATACGATCGCTGAACCTGTTACATCAATGAGAACTGCCTACTCTGTCAGCAGTACTCCTGTTGATACAGTGACCCCAGTAGTCACACCTGGCTATACGTCACTTGGCTGGCAGCCCCGCGTGAGCTACTTCAATCCTTACACGGGAGTGACATCCTGGAGACGAGGCGGGCTTGGATGGAATGTTACCCCAGGCGTCGTTGTCAATCAGGTCAATCGTGTTTATCAGCCGACAGTGACTTCTGTTCAGGTACCACAGACAGCCTACGTGAACCGAGTTGTTACTCGAAAAGTACCGGTCCAGACTGTTCGCTATGTGGATGAACAAGTTGTCCAACAAATTCCGGTACAGACATTGAAAATGGTTCCAGAGGTCCAGGTTCGACAGGTGCCTGTTCAAACAGTCCGAAAAGTAGTTGAGCGAGTTGAAAACAAGGTTCCGGTGCAAGTGTGCAAATATGTTGCTGAGGAGCAGGTGCGACAAGTGCCTGTTCAGGTGCTCAAGTATGTTGCCGAACAGCGCGTAGAACCGATTTCGGTACAGGTATGCAAATATGTTGCTGAACAACGAACCGCTCAAATACCACGAGTCGTCGCAAAACAGATCCCTTACTCATATGTCGTTCGCAAACCTCGTACTGTTGTGACACGCGTGCCCCTTGATCCGTGTGGAAACCCACTCCCTGTCGCACAAGGTGTTGCACCAGTACCTGCTCTTCCTCCAGCTACGACTCCTCCAATGACCCCGGCGAACTCGACAGCCCCTACATTGGCTCCTGCTACACAGGCACCAGCGACTCAGGCGCCCGTCCCAGGTAATGGCCCGATCAAGACCTTTAGTGACAGACCCACTGATGTGCCCCCCTCAAGTAATGAGGGGTGGAAGGATTCAGAATTGAACCATGTCAATCCAGAAACTGGATCTTCTGCGTCTGGGGGAAAACCGATTCAAGCAAATCGACCGACCGGAGACATTGACCAGAAAATTCCAACGCCAGCAGAACCGACACCAGCTGCTGGTACGTCACTGAAACTTCAACCAATTCCAGCACCCCCAACAACACATACGACCTAGGATCGCTGGGTAGCGGTTACGACCACATTATTCGGTTGCGTTGGTTCTGGTGTGCTTCGTCCTGCAGTAACAATTTCTTTGTACTGCTTCGTCATCTCCTCAAGTCGATGCAACGAGTCATGTACTACCAACCGGTTCATGCATAACTCTCATCATACGTCGGTTGCACTATACTATTCCTTCTTGATTGTGTCTGAGTCACAAAGCGTGATGCATGAACACATATTCCCTTCGATCTTTCAACTGCTGAAACAACATGCAGTTGTGCCTTACGACGCATTGCCCTGTGAACGATCAATATCTTCTTGGTGTCGACTTTTCATCTGCACCAACTCACCGCAAGCCAATTACTGTTGCCGTAGGCTTGATGCCAACGACCACTGATCCTGTCTATCGACTCCAGACCATTCGTGAAATTGAAACACTTGAAGCGTTCGAATGCATGCTTACTGAGCCACTCCGCTGGATTGGTGGTTTCGATTTACCATTTGGGCAACCACGCACGCTCATAGAACATGAGCGATGGCCAACACAATGGAATGAATTCGTACACTTTTTCTGTGGACAGTCACGAGAATATCTCCGGGAAACATTTCGCGACTGGTGTAATGCTCATCCACCGGGAAATAAATTTGCCTGGAGAAAGACTGACAGGCCAGCAGGGTCAAGCCCAGCAATGCGATGGACAAATCCACCAGTTGCATGGATGATGCATGCAGGTATTGGACGGATGCTTGAGGCCGGACTCGCATTCCCAGCACATCGCTATCCTCGCAAAAGAAGTCACATCAAACGCATCGCTCTTGAAGCGTACCCGGGATTCACAGCACGGAAAATCATCCGTGGTTCATACAAAAGTGACTCTCCAGCGAAGCAGACACATGAACGAAAGGATCGAAGAAAACTGATCCTTGATGCTATTTCAACTGGCGAAGCCGGGCTCTCAATTTGCCTTGAGGCCAACCGCAGGTGGAGGCAACGAATTATTGCAGATGCTCGCGGTGACCTTCTCGATGCAGTTATCTGCAGTCTGCAGGCTGGTCATGCAGCATTGCAACGAAACTTTGGACTCCCTCGTAATCTTGATACTCTTGAGGGCTGGATTGCTTCGGTACCCGTGAGGTAAAACGAAGATGTGAGAAGCTTCCTTTTCCTTCAACCGCATTGAATACTACTGAATATGACACCGCCAGGAACCGATGTCGAACAATCAGCCTGTTTGCCCGGGTCCCAATTACCAAATGACTCACAGTCATTTGAACTCTTTCCAAAAAATTCGCTTGGTGTAAGTCGGCTGTACACCGTGGCGATGATGGCGGATGTTCTTGGTGTGAGTCAGGCAACCATTCGCCACTGGCGTCGAAACAAATTGATCCGCGCGACACGGTCCTCCGACTCCATTGATTGGTATGACTATTCAATGTTAGTCGTCGCAAAGGACCTATCACGATTACTTCTCTCGGGCCTCTCACTTCGTGAACTGAGTCATAAAATACACCTTTTCACAGAGGGTGATGAACTCCGTGTTGCTGAAGTCATTAATAGGATTGTCGTTGATGGCCATAGACTTAGTCTTCGTCGTGATGACCTTCTTCTGTCTGCTGGTGGGCAGATGCAGTTAGATTTTTATGCCTGTGGTATTCATGCCGACATGGATCAACCGTCATCACAGACTGTTGAGCAACCCTCGACACTCACGATTGTTCCATTTCTCAACACATCTCATTCAGAGATCGTTGTTGAATATCAAGACGAACACGCACCAGACATCCCCTCTTCAGCAGAACTTTTGGATATTGCAGCCGATCTCGAGGCAGCAGGAAATTTTGTTGAAGCCTCTGAGGCTCTGCGCGCGGTACTTCAAGCAGACGGCCCCTGTGCATCAGTTACCTTCATGCTGGCAGAAACCTTATACCGTGCAGGTGATTTGGCTGCGGCGAGAGAACGATACTATACGGTCATCGAACTTGATGAAGATCATCTGGAGGCCCGTACCAGCCTGGCCTGTGTTCTTGCTGAACAAGGCGACGTAGAATTGGCAACCGCTGCCCTTGAAGGTGTTCTTAAGCAACAGCCTGACTACGCCGATGCGCACTGGCACCTCGCCGGAATTCACACGGAGACCGGGTGTCAGGAAAAAACTGAACACCATCTTCTTCGCTTTCTTTCACTGGCACCTGAGAGCCCATGGGCCAATTTGGCCCGCGAAAAGCTTTCTCAAGACAGTCTCCTTTCGAGCCCCGATGCAAGCGATTGACTCTCATGCTAGCCAGTCGTGTATGACACGACCGTGAACATCCGTAAGACGGAAGTCCCGGCCGCTGTGGCGATACGTTAGCTTTTTATGGTCAAGTCCAAGGAGGTGAAGCATTGTCGCCTGAAGATCATGGACGTGAACGGGGTCTTCGACTGCTTGAAAACCAAACTCATCTGTCGCACCATATGCCTCACCACCTTTCACGCCACCTCCTGCCATCCAAACTGTGAATCCGTGGTGATTATGATCTCGTCCTGTGGCAGTTTTTGTTCCCGCATCATTGGGCAGTTCAACGGTTGGCGTGCGACCAAACTCACCACCCCACAGCACGAACGTGCTATCGAGAAGACCAAGTCCTACTAAATCATCAAGCAATGCACCAATTGGCTTATCTGCTTCACCGGCAAGCTTTCGATGATTTTTTTCAATTTCCTGATGGCTATCCCATGGCTGACCCGCTCCATGCCAAACCTGAACATACCGGACGCCACGTTCCACAAGCCGCCTTGCAATGAGTAACTGCCGACCGTGCGGTGTATCCCCATATCGATCAAGAATATGCTTCGGTTCTTTGGTGACGTCGAATGCTTCCCCTGCTTCAAACTGCATTCGCCAAGCGAGCTCCATACTGGTGATTCTCGACTCCAGCGCAGCGTCATTGTTTCTCTGTTGAAGATGTTTCCGATCAAGCGCTGCCATCAACTCAAATTGCTCCCGCTGCACTTTTTCGTCCAGTACCGGGTGGCGAATACACTCAACGAGTTCATCTACTTTTTTCTTTTTTGTATCGATATACGTTCCCTGAAACACACCTGGCAGAAATGCACTCCGCCAATTTGCTGTACCGGATATTGGGTATCCACCAGGAGACATGGCAACAAATCCTGGCAGATTTTGGTTTTCTGTTCCTAGGCCATATGTCACCCAGGCACCTGCTGACGGTCGAACGAGCCTCCCATCACCACAATTCATAAGTAGCAATGACGGCTCGTGATTGGGCACGTCTGCATGCATTGATCGAACAACGAGTAATCGATCTGCATGCCGGGCCACCGATGGAAAGAGTTCACTCACCGGCAGTCCACTTTCTCCATATTGTCGAAACTGAAACGGTGACGGCAACGCTGCTCCTGTTCGTCGCTCCGTTTTCAACGCTCCTGGGATTTCACGACCAGCATATTCTTCAAGCTTTGGCTTGGGATCAAATGTATCGATATGACTTGGGCCACCATTCGCAAAAATATGAATGACTGCTTTTGCACGAGCAGGAAAGTGTGGGTGCCGTGCCGCAAGTGTATGTGGATCTTGTTGCTTCAGAGTCGGCGGCTTCGCATGAAGGCTCTCTTGAAGAACTGTTGAAGCAGCCATCCAGCCGACACCAAGACCAGAACGCATGAGTAGTTCTCGCCTTGAACAATTTTGAAATAGATGGTGGTAGTTCATAATCTCAGTCTTCATCGAAATCGTTGATCAATCAACATATTGAAATTCCGCTGTTATCATGAGTGCTTGAGCCAGTTGAGGCCACGCACCAAATTCATCTGATGATGAACCTTCTGCTCGTTCTATCCAATCCTGCGCCATGTGAACCTCCTCCCTGCGGGGGTTCCTAGCAAGGACGATCCTCCAGAGTTGTTCAATACGTGCTTGAGTATTGGATTCATCTGGCAAGCGATTAGCCACTTTTTTTGCAGCGTCAATCACAAGCGGGGAGTTCAGCATGACAAGCCCCTGTTGGGGAACAAGGGTAGTAGGCCGAACATGTACTGCCGTGTCTGGGTTGGCAACGTCGAAGGTCCTCAAAATTCCAGGTATGTCCTGTCGATCAATCCAACTATAAAGCGTTCGCCTCTCGCCGTTACTTGGATCAAGTGGATCAATGCCCGGACCACCTCGTGAAGCGAGTTGAAGTGTACCTGCAGCCATGAGAAGGCTGTCTCGCCACGACTCCCATGAAAGACGCCGACGACGAGAGCGGCTGTAGTACGTATTCTCTGGATCACTGGCAAGTGTCTCCAATCGTGCCATTGATGATTGCCGCCAGGCCTGACTGGAAATGATCTCTCGATGAAGCCATCGTGGGCTCCATTTTCCCTCTTCAATAAATCGCTTGGTGAGGTCATCAAGTAATTTCGGATGAGTTGGAGGCTCACCCCGCAAACCGAGATCTCCTGGGGTAGAAATCAAACCTTGACCAAAATGATGGGTCCATACCCAATTCACAAAGACACGGGCTGTTAGGGGGTTCTCCGGATCGACAATCGTGTCCGCAAGATCAAGGCGACCACTTGTTCGTTTGTCAACAAAGTCCCCGCCAAGAATCTTAGGAACCCGTCGATCCATTTTCTCTCCACGCCTCCCCGGACTCCCTCTCAGGAAGACAAAACTCTCAGTCGGCTCGGACTTGTCAACAAGGACCATAGCCCGCGGAGGGCCACCTGGTGTGTCTGCCTGGTGTGCGAGAACACTCCTTTTTCTTTTTTTATGTTCATCCCGTTCCGATCGCTTCGAGACACTCTTCCACTCATTTTCGAGAACAACAAAGGGGGTTCCTACTTTACCGAATACTAACCAGAGCGAATGGAGATCTTTTGACTCCTGAATCCGACTCTTTGCTTCTTCATTTTCATTGAAAACAGCCCTCGCAATAAGACGGCCGTATGCAGCTGCAAGATCTTTCAGTGAATGAGGCTTTGCAGAACTAAGTTCCTGTTCAACGCACATATTGAGGTCAGGAATAGATTCAATACATTGATTCAGTATCTCGTCAGCATTGGATGCAAGCCTGTCATCTGGAACCTTAGAAAGCTGAACCCAAGGACCAAGAATAGAATGATTGGAACCTTTGTTACGAAGAAGTCTCTCCAACCGCCCAAGGATGATAGACCTGATCTCATAACCATCCTGCATTTGCGGCAATCGTCCATCCTTCTTTTCTGACGGCCGAGCAACTTCGGTCAGATAATCTGCCGCATGGGCAACCGCCTCTCGGAGGGCTCGTTCATAGATTGCCTGTTCATGGTCAACAAGGTTCTGCTCAAGTTCTGCCATCTTTTCAGCAAATGCTTTGGCTTCTTGAGTCTGCGGAGGCTCTCCAATAATTGGCAATTCTTCAGGCGTTTCAGTACTGGCAAAGATGCCATGAAGAGCATAGTAATCGTCGATGCCGATTGGCTCATACTTATGATCATGGCAGCGAGCACAGGCAACAGAAAGCCCCATAAGCCCACGAGTTACAAGATCTATTCGATCATCGATAATATCATGAACATTGCCACGAAAGGTTCGGCCAACTGTCAGGAAGCCAAGTGCCGCGAGATCTTCTTTTGGTACATCGGGTGTAATCAGGTCGGCTGCCACTTGCAGTGTGACAAACCGGTTGTACGGCAAATCATCCTGAAAGGCTTGCACGACCCAGTCCCGATACGTCCATGCAAACGGACTCTTATTTGACTGCCCCCCAAAGGCATAACCAATCGTGTCTGCATAGCGAGCCAGATCAAGCCAATGACGAGCCCAATGCTCTGCGTGCTCTGTTGAATTCAGAAGACGTTCTGCATACGCACGGTAAGTGGACTCACTCGGATTTGCTACAAATGCTTCAACGTCATCAACAGAAGGAGGAAGGCCTGTGAG
>JADHSL010000109.1 GCA_016776925.1 Pirellulales bacterium
AAGGGCGGGTCGATACCAGCATCACAGCGGAGTGTCACGGTGAAGTCTTCGTGAAGTCTGGAGCAGAGGGTGTCATGGCTGCATCGATACCCGCACTTGGTTATGGCTTGGCTGTCAAAATTGATGACGGTGCCCAGCGTGCTGCAACGGCGGTCATGGCGAATCTTCTTTTGCAGGTACTTCAAAAGCACAGTTTAGTGACGACCAAAGCCAAGTCGGTGCTTGAAGGGCACGCACGTTTTCGACTGAAGAATTGGAATGGTGCAGATGTTGGCTCCGTAGAGCCGGTGTCACTCGCTGGCAGTTGAGTATCTGCGGTTACTCTGACAACTACTCTGATGTTAGTGAGATTACAAGCGGTTCTTGTTGCTCGGTGATAGTTATATTTAGATCAGTGGTGTCCAGTTCCTCATATTTAATTGGCAACTTGTTCTCGTATGCATTGTCACCAAATTCAGGTTCAACGTCTTCTGGCTCTTCACCTGGTTCAGCTTCGGCGAGAGCACGCTCCCGGAGTTTATCGTATTGTTTTTGATATCTTTCTTTCAGAACGAGTTTTGTTGCTACGACTCGGTAGTTGCCTTTAGGAAGACCGTCGTTTCCGCCGTAGCTTGAAACGAAAAACTCTCCATTAGTGTTGGTTACTGCGGAGGCGGGTCGACCTGAATCAGGTATAAACATAAGAGACGCCCCTTCAACAGGGCTGCCGTCGAGGGTTACCGTCCCTGATGTCTTCACCTGAGGTGCCCGTCGATATCCACAGCCAGAAATGGTACTAGCTACGGCGAGTCCCAAACTAATCACACCGAAGAAGGTGATGAAGGAATGACGCATGACTTTTTCCTTGAATATGTGGACAGGTATGTCAAAACAGAAAGAAATCGGTGACCTCTTTGATAGAGGTCACCGATTCGTGTGCTGAACGGGAACTAAAGAGTGCCGACACTCGCAACAAGTTGATCTGCACGGCAGCCTAGCCGATTGAAGAGAAAGTGATCAGCCGTTTCTGCAATGATGTGGACTGAACCGTCTGCCATCATCACAGTAATGACTCCAGGATGTTGGCTCTTAAAGCCACGCTCTGTTTTCCAGTTATGAGCGGCCTCGCAACCTGTCTTACCTGCTGCAGTAGCTTTAGCTAAAGCATCTTCGTCAGAGCTTCCAGAAATGCAGGAATCATAATTTATCGGGACGGCCGTGTTTGTTCGGTCGTAGTTACTAGAAATTGCCCAGCTTAGACGAGCCTGGTTTGAGCATTCCCATCGAGACTCACCGAAAATAATAGTGCTGGAAAGACCATCAGTAACGTCTTTTAACTTAATGGATGCTAGCTTGATAGTGTCACCACTTGCATTGATGTATTGTCCATTTCGATGAAAGCAACCCGCCGGACTTGCCTTTCTTAATTGCCCCGGTCCTGAGCCATTTGGATCCTGTTCATAAAACGTTTTATTCCAATTTGGATTACCAACACCTGCGCGAGGGCGAAACGAGAGATAGCTTGTTGGGCATGAGCATTTAGGATTTGAACCAGAGCCCTGATTAAGGGGGCCACAACTGGCACGGTAGTTAGAGAAAGCATGGTTGGCACTAGTGAAGCCCGACGGCACGATACCTGTGGATGAGTCTGAAGGACAATTAAGACCAGGGAGATTCGTTTGTCTAACAAGTGGGGTGCCAGGACCGCCAGGTCGCTGTGCATGCACGTGTACAGTTTTACTTGTTAAGTCCAGGTTGCTGTATAAGGAAAGTTGCTCCATGAAAGGTAGGAGAGCTACAAACGGACTGCCTAGGTCCTTACCACCATTTCCTGATTGGCCTCTGCCGAGGTACCACGTGCACGTTGGAAACTCTTCCTTATTGCTATCTAGGTAGTTGTGTACTGCCAGGCCAATCTGCTTCATGTTGTTGCTACAGGCATTACGGCGAGCAGCTTCACGTGCCTGTTGAACAGCTGGCAACAGCAGGCCAACGAGAACGCCAATAATTGCAATCACAACAAGCAGTTCAATGAGAGTGAACGCGCTTCGTTCGTTGTTCTTGGAGAATCCACTTTGAGTGAGTGCACTCCGTCTTAAATTGAAAAGATACATGACTTAGCTCCTATTTAGAAAAAATCTAAAAATTGAAATGACTAGGAATTCAGTCAGCCGAGGAGACAAAAGTTGTTTTTTGCACGTTGAAGATCATTGATTGAAGAAATGTATACGTATGGGTGACCATACGTATTTCTGCCCCAACATCTTGTTCGTCCCCGCCTAACGCCCTTAAGGATACACGAACCGGTTTACAGCGACAACACCGAGGGGGCCCGCCCCCCTGTTGAGCGGATCGTCCTGGGCGATACTGGCGTGCCAGATTCGTGAGTAAGGGCATCGAAATCGCGGAAATAGTAGCATTAAAGACTGGGCACCCATGTTGCAGATTTGGCTACATTGGAATTCCTGCTCGTGTGGCGTCATTACCGAGGTTTCATAAACGTGCTCCTGTTTCATCGAACAATCCTTGGGTTCGGGCTTCTTGTTTTTGCAGGAGTAGCAGTTTCAGCGGAATACGATGAAAGTGCGTTGCTGTTTACGCGACACATTGCACCGTTGTTTCGTGAAAAGTGTCTCGCCTGTCATGGTGAAGATGTGGAGGCCAGAGAAGGTGGTCTTGATCTTCGTTCGCTGCAGGCGGTTACTGATGGCGGTGATAGCGAAAGTCCAGGCGTTGTTCCAATGCATCCTGAGCACAGTTCAGTCTATCGCGCAGTCACGCGCACCGATGATGCTTTTTCAGCCATGCCACCTAAAGAATCAGAGAGTCTCACTCGTCGAGAGATTGGCTGGCTTCATGATTGGATTGCAACTGGTGCCGAATGGCCGACAGAGAAAATTCAGGAAGCAATTCGTGCTGAATATGGAAATAAATGGTCACACGAAGATGGAATTCGTGTCCAGACATCTGGAGGGCTTTCCGATAGTTGGACGAATCGGAATTATGACCCCAAAGGTCTGTGGGCCTATCAGCCACTTCAGGAATCTACCGTTCCTGATTCGCATGAGAATCCAATTGACGGGTTTCTTCAGGCGGCACTTCCCAAGGGTCTTCAGGTCGCACCACCAGCCTCCCGTCGTGAGCTGATCCGGAGAGCAACGTTTGATCTTACAGGCCTGCCTCCAAAACCAGAGAAGATGAAAGCATTCCTTAATGACAATCGTCCTGTCAAAGAGGCGTTTCACGATATTGTTGAGCAGTTGCTTGCTTCGCCACACTATGGAGAGCGAATGGCGCAGCACTGGCTCGATGTTGTACGGTACGCAGACTCCTCTGGGTTTGCCAATGATTTTGAGCGAGGGAACGCATGGCGGTATCGTGACTACGTCATTCGGGCATTTCAGAATGACAAGCCCTACGATCAATTTGTGAGAGAGCAGATAGCTGGTGATGAAATCTCACCAGACGACCCCGAAGGACTCATTGCCGTTGGTTTTCTGCGGCAGGGGCCGTGGGAACTTACGAGTATGGAAGTTCCAAGGGTTGCTCGCCAGCGTTTTCTTGATGATGTGACAAATAGTGTCGGCGAGACATTTCTTGCACATTCACTGCAGTGTGCAAAGTGCCATGACCACAAATTCGATCCCGTTCCTACGCGTGATTACTACAGCATTCAGGCAGTGTTTAATACAACACAACTTGTTGAGCGGCAGGCTGATTTTTTAGCTAGTGAAAACCGGGATGGATTTGATGAAGAGCGATTTCTGAAAAAGATGGAACAAGGGTACCGCGAGTCGCTTCAGAAACTCGAGTCCGTTTTGCAAAAGAATGCGGTGGCTTGGTATGCGTCTCAGGTGGAGCAAGCATTGCCAGAGCGCCGGCCTCAGATTCTTGAGTCTGAACGACAATGGAAGAAGCTGCGTGCAAAGGCAAAGAAGAATGGCAAAAGCACCGCGTTTCAAAAAACACGTGCTGCTGTGATGAAGCAGGGGGTTCCACAGAGCGACGTTCCGCCGAGTCGCGTTGGCTTTACGCCTCGTCAAAATGGAATGCAGCGAGTTGCCACGAAGGGTCTCCAGCGTTTGAAGTGGGAGTTTGACCGATACAAACCCTTCGCTCTTTCGGTCTACAGTGGCGGAACTCCAACGTATGAAAAAGTTTTAGCCCCACTTCGCATGCCGCAAGACTCAGCGAAACCAGTGGTCGAGAAGATGCATATTCGAACGGGTGGTGATCCCTTTGCCGAGGGCGATCTTGTGAAGCCAGGAGTCCTGAGTGTCATCGAAAAACACGTTCCCGCTGCCATTCCAGAAACACCTGACGGTCGTAGGAAAGCATTTGCTGAGTGGGTAACCGATTCGAAAAATCCGCTGGTGTCGCGAGTCATGGTCAACCGAATCTGGCAATGGCATTTTGGAAAACCTCTTGCGGGGAACCCAAATAATTTTGGTTCGACAGGTGGACTTCCAACACATCCAAAACTGCTTGATCACCTCGCAGCAGAATTTATGAAGAATGGCTGGTCAGTAAAAGACATGCATCGCAAGATCATGCTTTCGGAAGCATATTGCAGGTCATGCGCGCATCCAGATCCAGCTGGGCTTGCTGAGTTCGACCCTGAGGGTCGTGCGTTTGCCGTGTTTGAGCCACGACGGCTTTCTGCTGAGGAAATGCGTGACTCGGTTCTGGCGATTACGGGCGAGTTAAATGAACGTGTTGGTGGTGTTCCCTGTCGGCCGGAAATCAATGAAGAGGTCGCCCTCCAGCCGCGTCAGGTGATGGGGGCATTCGCATCTGCATGGGTGCCGAATCCACAGCCTGAGCAGCGGCATCGACGATCTCTGTATATTTTAAAATTGCGAGGTGTGAGACACCCGATGCTCGAAGTCTTTAATACACCTGCGTCTGATTTTTCGTGTGAACGCCGTGAGTCATCAACGGTGACTCCTCAGGCGTTGAATCTTTTTAATAGTAAGAATTCCTATGATCGTAGTCTTGCCCTTGCTCAACGTGCTTGGAGTGACATTGATAAGGATGCCGACAATCGTGACGAGTTGGCCCTTCGCCGTATTTACGAACTCGTGCTGTGTCGCCAGCCTGAACACCACGAGTTGGAGCAGGTGTTGCAAAGCTGGCGTGCTGTAGAGGCGGCGCTGCCTAGAGAGGCTCGTCCCGATGGTTCGGTGCCACTGACGGCTTCACGCGAAGCCGTTGAGGAACTTTCAGGTGAACGGTTTATGTACGATGAAATTCTTTATGCGAACCAAGAATTCAAGCCTGATTTACAGCCGAATGATGTCGATCGTCATGTGCGGGCACTTGGTGACATATGTCTTGTGTTCTTGAACACCAATGAATTTGTGTACGTCTATTAAAGGTCTCTCCGAATGCCACATATCAATCGTCGAGAAAGTATGTTCCGCATTGGTACGTCGCTCGGGAGTGTGGCATTTGCGTCACTCCTTGCCGGTGATACCAGGGCGACTGAATCGGTTGGGCCGCTTGCTCCCAAGCCAGTGCACATTCCAGCAAAGGCGAAGAACTGCATCTTTCTGACAATGACGGGTGGCCCTTCGCATATCGACACGTTTGATCCAAAGCCAGCCCTCAACAAGTTGCATCTGCAGGAGTTTACTCGGAGCGGTGAAACCAAGTCGGCAATGGAAAGTGGAAAACGGTACTACGTTCAAAGCCCCTTTTCATTTCATCAGCACGGTGACAGTGGCGCCCCCATGGCGGATAACTGGCAGCATTTGTCTCGGGTGGCCGATGACCTGTGTTTCTTTCGTGGGTGTCAGGTAGATAGCGTGAATCATCCGACTGCTATGTACCAATTGAATTGCGGGAATCGGTTTGGTGGTGATCCGGCACTTGGTGCATGGGTGACGTATGGGCTTGGCACTGAGAACGCTAACCTTCCTGGCTATGTTGTGCTTCCAGAGGTTTCAGATCCACAAGGCGGTGCACCGAACTGGGGGAATGGATATCTACCAGCCTTCTATCAGGCAACGCCTCTGCGGCCAATGGGTTCACCAATTTTAAATTTGTCACCCCCTCCCGGTGTGACGGCGAATCGACAGCGGAGTAATCTTGACTTGTTGAAGTCGATGAATGAGCAGCATGCTGGCTTGCATCCTCAGCACGACGAGCTTGCTGCCCGGCTTGAGAGTTACGAACTCGCCTTCCGAATGCAGTCGGAGATACCAGACGCAATTAATCTTTCAGAGGAATCGCAGCAAACGCTCGACTCCTATGGTGTTGGGCAGTCGACAACTGATGCATTTGGCAGAAAGTGTCTGCTGGCTCGAAAGCTTGTCGAGAAGGGTGTCCGATTTGTACAGGTCTATAACGGTGGGTGGGACAGTCATGACTACATTGAGCGAGCGCACAGCAATCGGGTTCGCAGCGTCGACCAACCTATTGCAGCCCTTATTGAAGATTTGAAGGCGCGAAACCTGCTTGAAAGTACGCTTGTTGTCTGGTGTGGAGAGTTTGGCCGGTCGCCCGACAATGGTGTTCGTGGTGGCGTGGCGTATGGACGAGATCATAATCCTGATGCCATGACGATCTGGTTGGCCGGTGGTGGCAGCAATGCGGGCCACACAATTGGTGCAACGGACGAAACAGGAATGACCGCGGTCGAAGATGTGCATCACGTTCGTGATTTTCATGTCACCTTATTGCGGCTGTTGGGGCTTGATGACAACAAGCTCACCTACTATCACGCCGGCCGTTTTAAGCAGTTGAGTCAGTTTGGCGGAAAGGTAATCGACAAATTGATCGCGTAGCTGTTGGTGAGTTCTGCTGTCGCAGATGTTGAAGAACGAGTAACTGGTGATACTCGCTTGTTTGAATAGTTGAGAAAGGGGGCAGTATGGTTCGGGTGTGTTATAGCTTGCTTGTTCTGCTGATCTGTGTACCTGTTTTGAGCGTGCCGGAAAAAGCGGCTGCTGCAACGGACTCACCAAATGTGATTGTTATTTTTGTTGATGATCAGGGGTACTACGACCTGGGATGTTACGGTGCGACGGAGGTTGAAACTCCCCGAATCGATGCGATGGCTCGTGAAGGTGTTCTGTTTGAAGATTACTACGCAGCTGCACCAATCTGCAGTCCATCGCGCGCCGGCTTGTTAACTGGTTGTTATCCACGTCGAGTGGGCAATCACATCTGGGTGCATCGCGCTGATTCAATAGCAGGCATTCATCCAGATGAATTGACCCTTGCAGAACTCTTTCAGGCGAATGGCTATGCGACTGCCTGCATTGGAAAATGGCACCTTGGTTTTGCAGAACCATTCCTGCCAAAGAATCAGGGCTTTGATGAATACTTCGGGCTCTTGCATAACCTCGACCCGGTTGAAGTGGTCTACTTTGGTGACAAGGGTGTACCACTCATGCGGAATGACTCGGTTGTGAAACAACCAGCAGATCCTGCTGAGCTGACACAGATCTACACCGATGAAGCGATCGCATTTATCGAGAAAAACAAGGAGCACCCATTCTTTCTTTACGTTCCTCACACCATGCTTCACAAACCACTTGGTGTCAGTGAGCCATTTCGAGGGAGTTCAAACTGGGGTGAGTATGGCGACGCCATTCAGGAACTTGATGCGAACGTTGGTCGTATTTTCGACACACTGAAGAATCTGCAGATTGATGACAACACAATCGTTATCTATGCCTCTGATAATGGTCGTGGCCCCGGGCGAACGCCTGAGCAGAAGATTCAGGGCCGAAAGTTATCGACCTACGAAGGTGGTATTCGTGTGCCTGCCATTGCGTGGGGGCCTGGAGCTGGTGTCCAGGCAGGAAAACGATCTGCTGCGGTCACTCGAGCGATGGATTGGTATCCAACACTTGCAACGCTTGCGGGCATAGCAGTTCCTGAAGGGCGTGTGATTGACGGTCGTGATATCACGTCGTTGTTGAAGGGCGACACACAATTTGTTCCGGCGGCTGGACTCAAGACAACATTAAACGCAGCGGTGCCCTTGCGTAGGCGATGGGAACCGCCAGAGGAATGGGCTGCGCTGATCAAGCGGCACGAATTCAACGATGCATTTTTTTACCATGGAAGTGAGGGTGAGCTTGCTGCTGTTCGGTGGAGAAACTGGAAGCTGCAACTGAATCCGACACCTCTTTTGTACGACCTTGCTGCGGACCCAGGAGAGAAGACAGCTGTACGTAATCGTGAAGTCACCCGGAAGCTTCGCGGCATGGCGATACTGTTTCAGCACGAGATGCTTGCTGATGCCCGACCGCCGGGGGTCGTGAATAGGCCGGGTGCAAATGGTAAAACGCTCATTCCTCGATTGATGAGTGAGGGGCTCAATACTTCTCTGGGTGTCACCTACGCACGGTATGGTGATCGAACCCTTGAGATGGATATCTATC
>JADHSL010000020.1 GCA_016776925.1 Pirellulales bacterium
CATGGTGTGACTGTGTTGCCCGTTTGTGTTCAGAGTAGCGGATGGCATGCAGGCCTTGAAGATTTTGGTGAATCCTCACCTGCTCTTCGACTTGGCCTCGAGCAGGTCCATGGGCTTGGCCAAACAAGTGGTCGTCAGATTGAAGGGGCTAGAAAGTCAGGCCGATTTATGAGTATTCATGATCTCACGAAGCGGTGCCATGTAACACAAGGCCAGATCCTTTCATTGGCTCGTGCTGGAGCTTTAACGAGCCTGTCTGGAAGCCGAAGGCAGGCAATATGGAATTCAATGGAGCGGAAGCCTGAATCAGGGAGTATGCCACTGTTTGAAGGGTTGTCTGGTAATAGTTTGAATGAAACAGAAAGTAGTTTTGATGAGGCGGCGTATTTGCCAACGACTTCATCTCTTGAAGAAGTATTGTCGGACTATCGTGCGTCGGGGCTATCTCTTAAAGCTCATCCTCTGCAGTTTATTCGTTCACATCTTATGCAGCATGGAGTCGAGACTGCTGCAGGTGCCTGTTCTCGTCCAGAAGGTAGCCGGGTCGTTGTTGTGGGTATTGTGCTGTCCCGTCAGCGTCCAGCAACAGCAAAAGGTGTGATTTTTTTGACGCTCGAAGATGAAACAGACATTGTTAATGTGGTTGTTCCGAAAGCTGTCTGGCAGGACTGTGATCCGAAAGATAGACGTATGCCGGTAGTAACGGTCGAAGGTCGAATTCAGCGACGCGGGAACGTTGTGCATCTTTTGGCAAGACGACTGGCAGCCTGGGGCGAAGGTGATGCCAATGAACTGTCGCTCGGTGATTTGCCACAAATGTCACGGGACTTTTGTTAAGTTCTACCTCGGTATTCTCGAGTGTCCTTGGCGTTTTCTGTTCCTGTTTTGGTATCGTCAGAGCGTCTCATGCACCGTTCCAATGCAAGAAAAAATGGCTATGACATCGTCGAACCCGTCCACAGTTATAGAAACTAATTTGCCTATCGGGAAACCAATTCGTGGCAAAGTTCGAGACTGTTATCGACTTGATATATCAGATGAACCGCACATGCTCATTGTGAGTACAGATCGAGTGAGTGCTTTTGACTGGGTTCTGCCAACGCCGATACCGGGCAAGGGAAAAGTGCTAACAGCTGTTTCAAAATTCTGGTTCGATTGGTTGTCGGAACAATCTCCACCCGTTTCGCACCATCTTGTTACCACAAATGTTGATGAGATGGGCCTGCCCTCAACTGTTGATTTAGAACTTCTTCGTGGTCGGTCCATGCTTGTAAAGACAGCCAATGTAATTCCTTTTGAATGTGTGGTGCGAGGGTGGCTCGCGGGATCAGGCCTTCTTGAGTATGAAAAGACTGGTACGGTCTGTGGTATTCCGCTTCCGCCCAAGTTGCGCCCAGGTGATCGTCTGCCCCGTTCTATTTTTACTCCTGCTACCAAAGCAACTGAGGGGCATGATGAAAATGTTTCTTTTCACACAATGGCCGAATCGTTGGGCCAGTCACTTGCTTCGGAACTTTGTGAAAAAAGTATTGCAGTGTACGAAGCAGCTACAGGGTTAGCAGTTAAACAAGGAATTGTTCTCGCCGATACAAAATTTGAGTGGGGTCATGATAGTGATGGACAATTAATGTTGGTTGACGAAGTACTCACGCCAGATAGTTCCCGGTTTTGGCCAGCGGAGTCAGCATGCAAAGGCGATGTTCCCGAATCCTTTGATAAGCAATTCGTACGCGATTGGCTGGCGTCCTCTGACTGGGACCGCAGAAGTCCCCCCCCTCCTCTGCCGCCGGAAATCGTGGACGGTACGAGGCAAAAATATCTTAATGTGTGCCAAAGACTAACAGGAAGTCTGCCTTGTTAGAGGCTGGATGTCGCTCTATGGTCAGGCCGACCTGGTGATTAGACTATGGGAAAGAAACAGGCTTCGGTTGAGATGGTTTCGTTTGTACTTCTGATTCGCTGTTTTCAGTCACGTATTTTTCATACCCTCAGACTACAGATTGCCTCATGCTTCGATATTGGACTGCTGGTGAATCCCATGGGCCTGCCCTGACTGCTTTGGTAGACGGTTTTCCTGCGGGACTAACTGTTGACACAGAAAGTATTGACAGCGAGTTGCAACGACGGCAGGGAGGGTATGGTCGCGGTGGACGACAGCGAATCGAGACAGATACAGTTACTTTTTTATCGGGCCTTTGGAAAGGCAAGACTCTTGGTAGTCCGCTCACGTTACAGGTGATCAATCGTGATGCCAAAATTGAGCAGATGGATGATATCGAACGGCCACGGCCTGGGCATGCCGACTTACCCGGTGCGATAAAGCACCTCGGAGGCGTGAGGCCTGTACTTGAGCGAGCAAGTGCTCGTGAAACAGCAGCTCGTGTCGCAGCGGGTGCGCTTGCACGGCAATTACTCTCATTGTTTGGTATTGAGGTAGCAGGCTGGGTGACTGAGTTGGGCGGTGTTGTTCTTGGTGGCCGAGAGGGTACTCTTCCTGAGCTACGCGAAATTCGGAACTCCAGTGAGATTTATTCACTTCATCCAGAGCAAGATGATCACGTTAAGGACCTTATTGATCGTGTTGGGAAAGACGGTGATACGCTCGGAGGAATAGTTGAAGTTCGTGTAGACGGACTACCAATCGGTCTTGGTACCCACACTCAGTGGGACCGCAAACTCGACGGTCAATTAGCACACGCTGTTATGGCGGTACAAGCTATAAAAGGTGTTGAAATTGGCATGGGCTTTGAGACTGCAAGACGGCCGGGCTCGGAAGTGCACGATCCGATTCATTACGATGAAAGCGCACGAGCTGAACCGACGCTTGGGTTTGTTCGTCCTACGAATAATGCGGGGGGGCTTGAGGCCGGGATTACCAATGGTCAGCCTCTGGTTATTCGCGCAGCTATGAAACCGATTAGTACGCTGCGCAAGCCTCTTGATTCCGTAAATCTTAGGACAAAGCAGCCTGAGTCTGCAGCATATGAACGAAGTGATGTATGTGCGGTCAGTGCCTGTAGTGTCATTGTTGAAAACGTTGTGGCGTTCTCAATGGCAGCCGCACTAATTGATAAGTTCGGGGGCGACAGTATCGAAGAAATGCGTGCCCGCTGGAAGCTTTACCAGCAACTCGTGGCGAGTCGATAGATTTTTGACTCTGATGCATAAGCCGGAAGGTGAACAAGGATGTTCGTCGAACAGTCAACTGTAAAAATTTGGCGGGTCAGGTCAGCATTCATTCTGCTGTGTGTTGTCCCTACGCTATGTCTCTCCTATTGGGCTGGAATTCGTCAGTCAGTGGCGCATCGAGAGCACATTGCCTACAAGGCTTCGAGGCTGCTTGGCAGGCGCGTTCACATTGAGAGCATGACGTACCCTCAGCCGGGGTGCTTGATGCTCTCAGACGTAACAGTTGCCGGACAGTCGTTTTCCAACGTGTCTGTTGTAACTTCCGAAAGTGAGGTTCGGCTCACAGTGGACAACGTTGTTCCAAGAAGAGATACGGCCGTATTCGTCGTTGGTCTGGTAAGGCGATGGCTGTCTGAGCCAGTTCAGTTCAATAAAAACTATGTAATCGATATTGAAAAGTTTTCCTGGCAAAACTCCAGTTTCACTGAAGATGGAAACGTGTGGCCACTTCGTATTGAATGTGTGTCTGCCGGATCGGGACGTGCGATTCGGTTTTTTAAAAGAGATAGTAGCCAAGATGAAATACGGATCGTACGCACATCGAATCGTATGCAAAATGGAGAGCGTCTAAAGGGTTATGGTACCGAAGTTGAAGTGAATGCATCTGATCCTATTCCGGTTCCTTTAATTAATGCCGTGCTGAGTGAATGTGGTTCTTCGCAATGGCAATTTGGAGAAAAAGCAACATTCACGGGTCAGGTTCGTATCTCGAATAGAGATGATGACTGGGCTGCAGAATGCGTCGGAAGACTCAAACAGATTGACTTAGGCGCAACTACGTCATTATTGTCGTCGCATATTCAAGGTGATGGAGAAATCACACTGAACAGATTTGTGTGGTCGCACAAGCGTATGGAGCTGTGTGACTGCGTATGTGTTGCTGATCGAGGCCAGATTGAACAGGTCTGGATAGATCGTCTTGTCACGCTATTGGGATGCCGAATCGAAGACGCCTATCATCAACTCAGCGGGAGCCATGTACGATCATTTCAGCGTCTCGGTTTTGGTCTGGTGATCGATTCAGGAGGCCTGCGATTGCGTGCGTTACCTGGTCGTTCTGGGTGTCTGCTGGAGTCCCAGGGCATGCCAGTTATCCTTGAGCCGACTGAAACAGCAACACTCGATCGTCTTGCGTGGCTTCTATCCGGCACAACCCCAGCTGCCGTTCCGGGAACTGACGTAACCGCTTGGCTCCTCTCTGTTTTGCCGAAAACTAGGGCCCTTCGATGACAGTTGTTATGAAAACGTGGTAGTAGACGCTTGAAAACGATATTTTGACGCAGTTTTGACATTTCTCCAACGGGTCTTCGACCAAGCGAGATAGCCGGATTCGTGCATTTGGTAAGACTATAAGCATGTAAAGTGTCCCATCGTGGGCAGTTCGCACCACCGACAAGTAGGAAGTCCTATGACCCCGAGTACTCTTTCGCCATCGCCTTCGTCTGATCAGGCTCCCGGATCAACAACTAGTCTTCTCGATGATGAATCGTGTCAGTTCGGTCGCGGCGCGATTCATGGTCCTGATGCTGAACAAGTAACGACAGATGCAAAACTACAAGATGCACCTGTTGAGCCACGATCAGATGGAAAAGAAGCGGGGAAGAATGGCCTTGATTGGCCGACACTCATCTGGATAGCTGGCATGCATGTAGCTGCCTTAGCAGCTCCGTTTTACTTTTCTTGGTCTGGGCTCGCTATTTGTCTTGTTCTGTGTTGGGTGACTGGATGCCTTGGTGTGACTCTTGGCTACCATCGTCTGCTTACTCACGGAAGTTTTGTTACCTCAAAGCCAGTGCGATGGTTTTTTGCCTTCGTGGGTGGAATTTCTGGTGAAGGCTCCGCTATCGTGTGGGTAGCAAATCACCGTAAACATCACGCATTCAGTGATCAAGAGGGTGACCCACACAGTCCTCGAGATGGAGGCCTATGGAGCCATATGCTTTGGCTTTTCCCTCAGCATACAACTGCTGAGATTGATGCTCACGTCAAGCGTTGGGCGCCTGATTTGGCCAAAGATTCCGGTGTTTTATTTTTTCATAAAACGTTTCTGCTGTGGCATTTTGTAATCGGCGGTGGATTACTTGCAGCTGGCTGGTTGATTTATGGTCCTAATACAGGAATTTCATGGTTGCTCTGGGGGCTTGCTGTTCGAATGGTCTATGTGTTTCATGTGACATGGTTTGTGAACTCGGCAACACATATCTGGGGTTATAGAAATTACGAAACCACTGATGACTCTCGAAACCTCTGGTGGGTTGGCCTGCTTGCCTTTGGGGAAGGATGGCACAACAATCATCACGCGTTCCAGCGAATGGCTGCGCACGGTCACAAATGGTGGGAATTCGATATGACCTACTGGGTTATTCTGGCAATGGAACGTCTAGGCCTTGTATGGAACGTTGTTCACACGCCTCGTGGCACGGGGCAAACTGCTTCGCCTGAAAGTGGTGGGGCTGCTGTCAAAAGTGCCTAGCTGCCGGTATGGTGCAGGCTGCAGGCCTCGAGTTGCATTTTTACTGCCGAAAGGTAGACTCTGGTTCGAAACAATTTTAGAGAAAACAACCTACTGATCGCCCACGGAGGGCGAATAACGAAGATGACGCTGACTAAGGACCGCAAGCAAGAACTCATAGGTGCCCATCGTCGTGGGCAGGAAGATACGGGTTCTGCAGAGGTGCAGATTGCTCTGCTCACTGCTCGAATCACTCATTTGACTGGGCACTTTAAAAAGCATTCGAAAGACTTTGCAAGTCGTCGAGGCCTTTTACTAATGGTCAGTCGACGTAGACGACTACTCGATTACCTCAAGCGTGTCGCTCCACAGCGATATCTCGATATCATTCGAAGTCTTGGTATTCGAAAATAGTCTTAAGCGGTCTGCCCTGGCTGCCAGCTTCGGCTGAGTTACCTGGGTGGAGTGAAAAGAGATCAACTTCTTTCGTTGATCATTGGGCTTGGTTCTCTCTATTTTTGTTGCGATAGAAGTACGACTCTCGCATCTTACAGACGATGGGTCGCAGGCGTAGTGTGCATGATTTGAGTGCAATAAAATTTAAAAATTTAAGTGAAATACTCTCGAACAGATTCAGTCACTATCAGTAGAAAACTGGTTCACGGAATTGCGAGAGCACCGAATGAAGAAGAAGGAAGGAATTAGTAAAAGTGAAGCATCGTGTTGAACGACAAGTTGGACAAGAGGTATTAGGTCTTGAAACTGGTCTGCTGGCAAAACAAGCTGCCGGCAGCGTATTGGTTTCCTATGGGGAAACAACAGTGCTTGTTGCTGCGGCAACAGGATCACCCCGCGCGGGAATCGATTTTTTTCCATTAACCTGTGATTATCGGGAACGAACTGCAGCGGCAGGAAAGTTTCCAGGCGGCTTTCTAAAGCGAGAAGGTCGGCCAACAATGAAAGAAACGCTTACAAGTCGTCTTATTGACCGGCCGATCCGACCCTTGTTTCCCGAGGGATTCCACGACGAGGTTCAAGTTCAGGCGCAGACGCTCTCAAGTGATCGCCAAAACGATCCTGATATTTTGGCTATGATCGGTGCATCTGCTGCACTTTGTATCTCCCCCCTTCCTTTTGAAGGTCCCATCGGCAGCGTACGGCTTGCTCATGTCAACGGAGAATTTGTTCCGTTTCCGACGCAGGACCAACTTGAAGAGAGTGATCTGGATCTTATTGTTTCAGGTAGTAAGACGGCTATTCTCATGATCGAGGGTTTTGCCCGTGAGATGCCCGAAGAACGCATGCTTGAGGCTTTGGACGAAGCTCATCGTGTCATCATTACAATTTGTGAAATGCAAGATGAACTGGTCGCAAAGGCCGGAAAGCCAAAGAAGGAATGCGAGTTGCCCGACTACGCTCCTCTCAAGAATCGAATGAAGTCTGCCTATTATGCCGAACTCCTGAAGGCAGCTGGAATCACAGGCAAGCTTGAACGAGGCGAGGCTGTGAAGGCATTAAAGGAACGAGCAAAGAAAGAAATGTGTCCTGCAGATGCTGCGGGCAGTGACGATGCTGTTAATGAAGGTGATTTTTCACACGTATGGCATGGTCTTGAAGAAGAAGCAATTCGAGAATTGATTCTTGGTGGAACCCGTCCAGACGGTCGGGATTCCAAGTCACTTCGAGCCATCGATTGTGAAGTTGATCTGTTGCCTCGCGTCCATGGATCAGCTCTTTTTCAGAGAGGCGAAACTCAGGCTCTTGTTACTGTTACACTCGGAACTGGTAAAGATGAGCAGCGAGTAGATGGCTTGTTTGAGGAATACTCAAAGAAGTTCATGCTTGACTATTATTTCCCTTCTTTTTCTGTTGGTGAGGTTCGACCGATTCGAGGTCCAGGCCGTCGAGAGATTGGCCATGGTGCTCTTGCGGAACGAAGCGTCAAGCCAATCCTGCCTGATCCGGATGTTTTTCCTTACACAATCCGAGTGATCTCGGACATCTTAGAGTCAAATGGTTCCAGTTCGATGGCATCAGTGTGTGGTGCCACTCTTGGCTTAATGGCTGCTGGTGTGCCGATTACGAATCCTGTGGCTGGTATTTCGGTAGGTCTTGTGAAGGAGACAGAAGATAAGTGGACACTTCTTACCGATATCATTGGTGATGAGGATCACTTTGGTGATATGGACTTCAAGATTGCCGGTTCACAAAACGGCATTACTGGAATTCAACTCGACTTGAAGATAAACGGGATCTCCGCTTCTATTATCAAAGCGACACTCGAGCAGTCTCGAGAGGCTCGGCTTGAAATTCTTCGGTCAATGCTCTCGGCCGTCCGAAGGCCTCGTGAAGAGATTTCTGGGTGGGCACCACGTTTGTTGCGCACGCATATTGATCCTGAAAAGATTGGCTTACTGATTGGTCCTGGCGGGAAAACAATTCGCTCTATTCAGGAAACGACTGGTGCCAATGTTGAAGTCGATGATGACGGAACAGTTACTGTCGCAAGTCATGATGCCGAAAGTGCAACATCGGCTTTGGCAAAAATCGAAGCCCTTACGGCTTCGATCCAGATTGGTCGAATCTATGAAGGTCGCGTAACCAGTGTCAAAGACTTTGGTGCGTTCGTAGAGCTTGTTCCTGGAAAAGATGGCCTGTGCCATATCAGTGAACTCTCAACGGAGTACGTCGGAAATGTTAATGATGTGTGCCGCGTCGGTGACACAATGCGAGTCAAAGTTATTGCCGTCGACGAGCAAGATCGCGTAAAATTAAGCCGTCGAGCGGCCATGGAAGAAGCTACCGCTGAGGCGGAACCAGCAACTGAATAGGTCTATGTTGTTCCTCACCGCAGGGCTGTCTCAATGATGGCCCTGCGGGTGAGGTTGCATTCCGAAGAGTCCAGCATATTTCGGGCGCTGTGATTATGGGACAATCAGCACTGCTCAACGATCAGCTGTCAGGCGAAGGCGGTACGTACGCAGAGTTGGTCAAGCTTGTTAGCGAACTCGCTCACGAGATCAGAAACCCTTTATCAAGCATTCGACTAAACATGGAATTGCTGGGTGAAGATGTTGGTTCACTAGGTGATGACTCCGCAGCGAATCAAACCGCCCGAAGGGCCAAGGCAAAAATTGATCTGGTTCGTCAGGAATGTGATCGGTTGCAGAAACTTCTTGATGATTTCCTTGATTTTTCTCGACAGGAAGGTATTGATCCTGAGCCAGGGAACCTTAATGTCGAACTTGAGCAGTTGTTAGATTTCTTTCAGCCTCGAACTGATGATGCGGGAGTTGAGCTTGTTCGCTATCTCGATCCAGAATTACCTGCAGTACGGATTGATCGTGAGACGTTTCGATCGGCAGTCCTCAATCTCTTGATCAACGCGACTCAGGCAATGCAAGACGGCGGACAATTGATGGTCAGGACGCGAGCTGCAGGCCTTGGCGTACTGATCGAATTGATTGACACTGGCCCTGGTATGAGCTCAGAGACACTTGCTCGGGTGTTTGAGGCATTCTACTCAACGAAACAAGGGGGCTCGGGGCTCGGCCTTCCCACTGCCCGAAAAATTATTGAAGCCCATGGTGGCTCAATTGACATAGAAAGCGCTCCAAGTCGCGGGACAAAGTTGGCAATATGGTTGCCGGCCCCCCCGCGTTTGCCAACAGAATCAAATGAAAATAAATCGTGAATTGTGTTTCCGTTCCTGAAATAGTCTTTGGTGCATAATGTCGACAAGCCCGACAGAAACTAGTTCTTCTTCGAAAAGTGTTGACGGAATTGCCAGATCCGTTCGTGTTCTTGTAGTGGACAATGACATTGTGCATGCCCGCACGATGGGTGAGGGGCTTGAGCGACTTGGCTATAAAGTGATTGTCGCTGGGGGTGGTAATGAAGGTGCCCAAAGGATTCGTGATGAGTCGTTCGATGTTGTTGTTACTGATCTTATGATGAATGACATTGGTGGTCTGGAAATCCTTAAAGTTGCTAAAGCATCATCTGCTGAGACAGAAGTTATTGTCGTGACAGGACATGGAACCGTGCCATCAGCAGTTGAGGCGATGCAGCAAGGCGCTTTTACCTACCTGCAAAAACCACTCGAGCTTGCTCAACTAAGGGTAGCTGTTGAAAAGGCATCTGCCGGAGTTCGGTTACGGCTTCAGAATCTTGAGCTTAATCGTCGTCTCGATGAACGGTTTGGTTTTGAAGGTGTTGTGGGTTCAAGCACTCAGATGCGAGGCGTCATTAAGCGACTGAAACGGATTGCGCCAACGGATGCAACTGTTCTGATTCAAGGTGCAACTGGTACTGGAAAGGAACTTGTCGCACAGGCAATTCATCAGAACAGCCCACGAAAGAAAAAGCCTTTCGTTGCACTCAATTGTGCTGCGCTAAGTGAGAATATTCTTGAGAGCGAACTCTTCGGACATATCAAGGGGGCATTTACTGACGCCTCTTCAGACAGGGTTGGGAAGTTTGAATACGCTGATGGCGGGACACTCTTCCTTGATGAGGTTGGTGACATGCCTTTGGCGACACAAATCAAACTGCTTCGAGTCCTCGAATCGGGAGAGATTACAAGGGTGGGTTCGAATCAGCCTGTTCGAGTCAATGTGCGAATTCTTTCTGCAACAAATCGGAATCTTGAGGATGCAGTTGAAGATGGCAGTTTTCGTAGTGACCTCTATCATCGGCTTAAAGTTGTCACAATTCTGATTCCAAGTCTGCAAGAAAGGTCCGCTGACATACCGCTGCTTATCGAACATTTTATGAAGCAATTTGCACGACGGCATCAGAAACCTGTCAAGGGGATGTCACGTGCTGCACGAGTAAAACTTCTGTCGTTTTCATGGCCTGGGAATGTGCGTCAACTTCGTAATGTCGTTGAAAGTATGGTCGTCGTTGATTGTGATGAGACACTTGATGTTGACGATCTACCAGCTGAGCTTGATCCAGAGACCGGGCATGCGCAGGCAGTCACCCCAGACGACGTCGAAGATAATGGTGGTGTCGCATCTCTTGTTGGGCGGCCTCTTGGCGAAATTGAAAAGATATTTATTGGAGAGACGCTCAAGTTGGCTGGAGGAAATCGGGAGCAAACCGCGGAAATGCTTGGTATTGGTGAGCGAACACTTTACCGCAAGATCAAAGAATACAAACTTCACTAGAAGGTCGCGCTAGACCTTGTATAGTTCAGTTCCGTATTCGCCTATCAATAAACGCTTGGTTGACAATCTGAAGAAGTGAGCTGGAAGTAAAAGTATGGGGAAGATTCGAACACTGCCCGTCTCTGTCATCAATCGAATTGCGGCTGGTGAGGTTGTGGAGCGACCAGCTAGCGTTGTGAAAGAGCTTCTCGAGAATGCACTAGATTCTGGTCCTACTCGTGTTGATGCAGAACTTGAGCAAGGTGGAATTGCCTTAATACGAATTGTTGATGATGGCTGTGGAATTGATGCCGAAGATTTGCCTCTCGCTGTTTCGCCACACGCGACCAGTAAACTTCAACGTGCGGATGATCTTGAAGATATCAGAACACTCGGGTTTCGAGGCGAAGCGTTGGCATCGATTGCCGAGGTGTCTCGCGTCGTGATACGGACAAGGACTCCGGCAGGCACCGGTAGTTGTCTTGAGGTCGATGGTGGCCTGAATCGAGGAGTTGTGCCAGAGGGTTGCGGGCTTGGGACATCAGTTGAGGTGCATCAGCTGTTTTCGAAGATTCCGGCGAGGCGAGCATTTCTTAAGACGCCAGCCACGGAGTGGTCGCACGCATCAGAGGCGTTTGTGAAGACAGCGCTTGCTCATCCTGAGATTGCATTTTCACTCACACATAATCGCAGGCGAGTGCATGAGTTGCCGGCGGTAGATAATTGGCGGCAAAGAATTGCTGATCTTTATGGGAGCCAGCTTGCTGACCGGCTGATGCATGCAAAGGAAGTGGACGACGATATATCGGTGGTAGCTCTTATTGGGCGACCTGAAGACGATATGGCGAGTGGACGTTTTCAGCACTTCTTTATTAGCGGGAGGCCATTTCGTGATCGTTCTATCTTGCATGCAGTTCAGGAGGGTTATCGTGGACGTCTTCTTTCGGGGCGACAGCCGATTGTTTTTTTGCAACTGTATGTCCCTCTTACGCATGTTGATGTAAATGTTCATCCAGCAAAAACAGAGGTACGTTTTCGCGATCCTGGTCGTCTGCACAGGCTCGTTCTCCTTGCCGTACGAAGTGCTCTAGCTGGCATCACTGCCCCGACTGCTTTCGACCCACCGCATAGTAACTCATCGAGTGTACCGGGCTTAGCTGCGGCTGAGGCTATTTGGAAACGACAACAGTCGGTATCCGGTAGGAATGAGATTGATTGGGACAGTTCTCAGACCGTTGCCTTTCATGATCACGAAAAATCAGAACACGCTCTTGATTCATCAGAACCAAATCTTTTTGAGAGAGAAAAAGATAGTGCCATCAAACAGGAGAGATTGCCAGGCGCTGATGTTGCTGAGGAGCGTGCATTTCAACTTCACCACCGCTATCTTGTTGTGGAAACACAGGATGGCATCGAGGTCATCGATCAGCATGCTTTGCACGAGAGGGTGCTCTATGAACAACTCCGTGAACGGATGTCGAATGGTGCAGTTGAGGTTCAGCCGTTATTGATTCCGGAGCACGTTGAGCTTTCGTCTTCAGAATTTGAGGCTGTCACAAGTCACCTGGACGTCCTGTCAGAGGCTGGTGTCAAGGTTGAGTCATTTGGTGGAAATACTGTTGTTGTGCGTGGGAAACCAGCATTAGTCGGGAGAACATCAGCCTCAGGCATCATCCGAGAGGTCATTGATCGTCTTGCTGCATTAGATGCAGATGGCGGTGATCATCGGGCTGTAGTCGATGAGGTACTCCATAGTCTTTCGTGCCGTGCAGCTATTAAAGCAGGAGATCCCCTTTCTCAGGCAGAAGTCGATACACTTGTGGCAGATCGGCATCGATATCCTGGAACCCGTCATTGCCCTCATGGTCGGCCCACATCACTTATGCTGTCAAGGCGAGAACTCGACAAGCAATTTCGACGGACGTAAGAAGACAAAGAGCTCATCGGCGTGGAGAGTTGGAAGCATCTTTGCCAAAGATTGAAAACCACATTTTTTAAATTAAAAAAGTTGAATTTGTATGATTTGTGTCAGCCTGGCCAGAGGGCGTCATCGATATCTTCTGACTGAATTACGACATCTTGGCCAGCAGGGTGTAGACCTGGTGGAATTGCGGTTGGATTGTATTCAGCGCAAGGTGCAGGTGAAACGCCTTTTGGCTGACCGTCCTTGTCCTGTGATTGCAACATGTCGCCGCAAACAGGATGGAGGTCACTGGGAGCGAACAGAAGCAGAACGACTAACAGTACTTCGGACAGCGATTGCGGAGGGAGTTGACTACGTCGATCTTGAAGACGATATCGCAAAATCGATACCTCGTTTTGGTTCAACGCGTCGTATTATCAGTTTCCATGATTTCAAAAGAACTCCGGATGATCTTCAGGGGCTCCATGACTATTTAGCTGACCTAGATGCGGATGTTGTCAAAATTGCCACGCTCGCAAATCATCCAAATGACAACCTCCGCATGCTCGAACTGGTGCGGTCAAGTTCCACTCCCACGGTTGGGCTTTGTATGGGTGAAATCGGAACGCCAAGCCGAGTGCTTGCGGGTCAATTTGGTGCAGCGTTTACATTTGCACCATTCAACCCCGAGAAAATTCTTGCACCAGGACAAATTCCTTGGAAGCAGCTCTGTGAAATGTATCGATATGATGCGATTACGCCTTCCACAAAAGTTTACGGTGTCATTGCAGATCCGGTGGGCCATAGTCTTAGTCCGGTGGTTCATAATGCTGCCTGTGCAGCGGCTGGAATCGACGCGGTATATCTTCCATTCCTTGTTCCAAAAGGTCATCTTGGAGACGTATTAAAGAATTCAAAACGCTGGCCACTTGCCGGTTTGAGCGTGACTATTCCCCATAAAGAAAATGTAGTTGGGTTCG
Source organism: Pirellulales bacterium (assembly GCA_016776925.1). Lineage (GTDB taxonomy): Bacteria > Planctomycetota > Planctomycetia > Pirellulales > UBA1268 > UBA1268. Next base: position 13,675 of record JADHSL010000020.1, read on the forward strand.
CATCGTCACAGGGTGACTCGGTCGAGGAGATTGGCGCTGCAAATACCATCTCTTTTGATGATGAGACGAGGGCAATGAAAGTATTTAATACGGATGTTACTGCGGCTGTCGCAGCGATTCAGGCGTCTCTTGCAGCGCAGGAGGTTGGTTTCGGTGGCCGTCTTGGCCTGAAGACCGTGCTCATTCTTGGAGCAGGTGGCGCTGCTCGGGCGATCGCCTTCGGGCTAAAGCAACAGGGCGTTGAAGTGACGATTGCCTCCCGTACAGTGGAACGCTCCCAAACACTGGCAGAATTAGTGAATGGTAAGGTGGTCGAGTGGTCAGGACGACATCGACTTCCGTATGACTGTGTTGTGAATGCGACACCAATCGGAATGCATCCAAAAGTAAATGAAACACCATTCGAGGCGAAACATTTACGACCGTATATGGTCGTTTTTGATACTGTGTACAACCCAGAAAACACAATGCTAGTTAAAGAGGCACAGGACGTTGGGTGTAAAGTGGTGACAGGTGTAGAGATGTTTGTCCGTCAGGCTGCTGAGCAATTCAAGATATGGCACGGTCAAGAACCACCAGAGGGTGTGATGCGAATGGCGCTGAAGCAGGCGACGTCCTCTGTAAGGATTATCGAATAAACGATGGGGTTTATGCCAAGAGGAGGAGTCCGTGGTTCGTCTGATACTTGTGGGTTACCGAGCTTCTGGGAAAACAACTGTCGCTCAGGCTTTATCAAATCATTTTGATTGTCCTGCTCTAGACGCTGATGAAGTGTTTGAGAAAAAGCATTTTTGTTCCGTCGGTGAATTCATTCAGACTCAAGGCGAACCCTCCTTTCGGGATGCAGAGACGGTCGTGTTACAGGAACTCCTTGGGATTCCTGAAGGAGTGGTATCAACGGGTGGTGGGATTGTTTTGCGAGAAGAAAATCGAAGAATGATTGAAGATTCCGGGCTGCCAGTAGTATGGCTTGCTGCTCCTGCCGATGAAATTCGACGACGACTAATTGCTGACCCAACAACGGCTAGTCGTCGCCCAGCGCTTGAAGGAAAAGATGTATATTCTGAAGTTGATCAGGCATTGATTGATCGAGAGCGATACTACACTGAGGTTGCTCATTTCCGTCTCAATACGGACGGATTATCAGTTTCAGTCATTGTGGGGGAAATCATCGATTGGCTTGCTGCGTGGAAAGACAGCGAGTCACGGCCCGGTGACGCCTCTGCAGGAGTAGATTCATGAACAGTGGCAATACCCTTGTCGCTCTTGTGTCTGCAGGACTCACCGGAGGTCTGGCAGGTTTTGTGCTATGTCGTTTTGTGAGGTGGCTCCTTGATGAAATTGAGGCTGACGAAGGTGGACAAGACAGTCACGCCAACAAGTTGGGAAAGCAGGAACTTGGTAAATCTGCACCACACTATTGCAGTATGACTGTTGTAGGTTGTTGTCTCGTGGCTGTGGGAATCGTGTGGTGGGAAGTGATCTGCCAAGGACTGTTGCCACACAATGTGGGTGGCCCGTCTGCAACCTCCCCTGCCCTTTTTGTGCGGGCGTGGGGGCATTTGATTTTTTTCTGGTTTCTTGCTGCTGCAGCTTGGGTCGATATTCGCTATCGAGTCATACCCGATATTATTACAACACCCGGCGTTGTGTGTGGACTCATTGCCTTGGCCATCTTTCCGGAAGTTCTGCTCCCTGTCTCCGCCATAAAAGAACGATCTTTCGCGGCCGCTACCCTGACTGCAGATTTTCTGGTTGCTTGGGGACCGCTCAGTCTGTCGAAAGCGGTTGATTCCTCAGTACTCCACCTACTTACAACCGTTGTTTTGTTCGTGTTGTGGTGGGTTATTTGTACATCTCGCTGGACAACAGAAAATAAAGATATTTCGAAGCGCGTTGTGCAAAGAGTAAATCAATGTGTTAGCGAGCCCCGTAATGTAGTGTTTGTTCTTGGTATTGCCATTCTTTGTATTGTGAATTGGTTTGGAGGAGTGCGTTTGGCGGCAATCGAGAGTGGAATGATTGGGCTGGCTGTTTCGGCGGGCATTGTGTGGTTTACTCGTGCAGGAGCCTCAGTTGCTCTCGGTCGTGAAGCAATGGGTATGGGAGATGTCACCCTCATGGCAATGGTGGGTGTTTGGCTGGGCTGGCAGCCGGCTGTTGTGATCTTTTTCTTGGCAACGTTCATCGGGTTGATTCATGGGCTTTTTCAGCTCGTTATGCATCGCGAGAACGAACTGCCCTTCGGTCCAAGTCTGTGCCTTGCTGCGGTATTGGTTACTCTGTTTTGGCAGCCGGTATGGGATTGGGCTTCAGTGCTCTTCGATGATGTTGTGCAACTTGGGACGGTTTTGGGGCTCGTCGTCGTGCTCACCGCGGTAACCCTTTCCCTGTGGCGGTGGTTGCGAGGAAAGATGCAGTCCACCGTTTAATTTCGACTAATCTTCCTGAAATTGTCCTGAAAATGGGTGATTTTCCGAGAAAAAAACGGGCCGACGGCCTTGCTCGGAGTGGGTGCCTTCTCTACTCTCCGGGCGTTCATGTCTCTTTCATGATTGTTTTGTGAGTATGTGCAGACATCGTGTGCTCGTCGCTTGTGTGCTTTCAGTATCAGCCGCTTCTTTAGGCTGTTCTAACCTCATGCGCCGTGAGCAAGCCCCAGCGACGATAAGTCTTGAGCCTCCACCTGGTGTTGCTGCACCCGCGCATACTCTTCCTCAGACTTTACCAAGTTTGCCGGCGACTCCGTCGTATAGTTCCTTGGGGAACGCTCAATTGGAAGCAGCTCTGACTCGAAGTCAGACCGAAAATCAGATCATGCAGGAGGAACTTTCAGCAGTTCGAGAGCAGTTAGCCAGTACGACAACTCAACTTGCTGCAAGCCGAGTCGTTGGTCGTCCAAGAAATTCTGGAGACGTGAACAGCCCAGTAGTCTCACCTTCGGCTGCGGGTGCTATCGCAGCGATGCAATCAGCGATGGGTCAGTTGGCTCTTGAAAATCTTCAAGTTCGCCTAGATGGAAGTGTTGTTCGTGTTGAAGTTCCATCTGAACGTTTATTTGAATCCGGAACGCCAAACCTTTTGCCTGCTGGTGCATCATTGCTGACTCAGTTAGCAACGGAGCTAGAGAAAGTCTTTCCTCGTCATTACCTTGGAATTGAAGGACATCTGGATACCGATCCACTGACCGAATCATCGTGGCAGTCTGCTCACCAGCTGACAACCGCTCAGGCCTCTACTGTTTTTGATTTTCTAACCACTCGAACGCCCTTGAGCGACAGGCAGATGTTCCTGGTTGCACATGGGTCCAATCACCCAGTCGTCTCAAATGCGACTGCTGCAGGCAGGCAGCGGAATCGTCGGGTTGAATGCGTCATTTACCCGGAGCAGGCGTCGGTTCCGGGTTCTCCATAAGTACCGTATGGAATCTAGAAATAGGCTCCCGCGAGTTCTGGTTTCGGTCAGAATGGATGAAGCAACGCCAGCATGTTTGGGGGAAAAAGGCCCCCCCCTTTTTCTTGTCGTGCTGCCGCTTAGACTCCGGTTATGCTCAGGATTATAGATTACGGCAGTGGCAATCTTCGAAGTGTCCAGAAAGCTTTTGAGAGGCATGGCGTTACTGCAGAAATAACGTCAGACCCGAACTGTGTGGCCGAGTCCGACAGGCTTGTACTTCCGGGTGTAGGTGCATTTTCGGATGCAATGGCAGCACTTCGTGAACGAGGGCTTATTGAGCCTATTCAACGTCATGTAGTCGCTGATCGTCCATTCCTTGGAATTTGCATGGGGCTGCAGCTCCTCTTCGAAACTGGCTGGGAGGGTGGCCAGCACGATGGGCTAGGAGTGTTCGCTGGTGCTGTTTCCCGGTTCGATTGTTCCGATGATCTGAAGGTTCCACATATGGGTTGGAATCAAGTCAAATGGCGTGAAGGAAGTCATCTGTCGCAGGTGGTTGGCAGGAATGCACAGCAGCCCGAGTTCTTTTACTTTGTGCATTCATACTGCGTTCAGCCATCAGATTCGAGTATTGTTGCAGCCGAAACTGACTATGGTGGGATGTTCTGTTCCGCGGTATCACGAGGGCGTTTGTTGGCAACGCAATTTCACCCCGAAAAGAGTCAGTCAGTTGGTATGCGGCTACTGAAGTATTTTATTGAACACGTTTAATTGTCTGTCATACAAAGGAAGACACAATGGAACTTTGGCCAGCGATTGACCTCCGTGGAGGTTGTTGTGTACGCCTGCAGCAAGGCGACTATGGTCGTGAGACAGTCTTTGGAGAGGATCCTGTCGAGACAGTGAAACAGTTTACATCAGCTGGTAGTCGTCGTCTTCATATCGTTGATCTTGAGGGAGCAAAAGATGGAGCTGCTATACAGTCCGATTTGATCCGGCAGATGGTAGCGGCGGCCGGTGTGCCCTGCCAGGTAGGAGGAGGAATTCGTTCTCGGGAAATCATAGAATCGTATCTTGAGGCTGGTGTTTCACGCCTCGTTATGGGAAGTGTTGCGATTGAGCAGCCAGATCTGTTTGCTGAGCTTGCCCATGCATTTCCGGATACGCTTGTTCTTGGTCTCGACGCCCGAGAAGGAAAGCTTGCAGCACGAGGCTGGCTCGAAACAAGTACACAGCTAGCTGTGGACGTAGCTGCTCAATCAGCTGAGCTCCCACTTGCGGCTATTGTCTATACAGATATTGCTCGTGATGGCATGCTCCAAGGTCCAAACCTGCCCGCTCTCGAGGCAATGGTGCAGGCTTCCCCCCACCCCGTGGTGGCATCGGGTGGTATCGCGGAGGCAGATGATCTGCGGGCAGTCGCAGCAACTGGTGCGTCTGGATGTATCGTTGGGCGGGCACTTTATGATGGCGGCCTCACTCTTTCCGCAGCCATTGAAGCATCAAGTGAAGCACTATAACGGCGACCAAGTTGCCCGCAGACCTTGCCCTGTTTCCCGGTTGTGATGTGTTCGAGAAGTTCAATTCAACTTTGACCTAGGGGTGGGTCGAATCTGACGAATGGGCACTTATAAAGATCAAGCAACTGCGCAGCTGGACAAAGAACATGGCAACTGATCTACGGCTAAAAGAACAGCTACCGAAGCTGACGCAACGAATTGTTGATACCTATCGAGAGGTGCCAGCAACGAACTATCTCGGGCATTGCCCCCTGCCAAATTATGAGTCGATTATTACCGTGTGCGAAGACCTCAAGGAAATTCTTTATCCAGGGTATCGCCGCAGAGAAAATCTCCATTTTGGAAATGTTACGTATCACGTTGGTGATCTCATCGATGGATTGCACGATAAACTCACGATACAAATTGGTCGTGCGTTGCGTCATAGTCTTGCAGCAACGCAGGTTGCTGCTGCTGCAGGCCGCCGTACCCCTTCACTGCCAGACGCTGTTCAGGAATGTGTTGATGAAGCTGACTTTGAAGCGTTGGGTCAAGCAAAAGCAGTCGAGTTTTTGGAGCAGATTCCAGACCTTCGAAGAGTTCTTGCCACCGATGTTAAGGCAGCATACGACGGTGATCCTGCGGTGCGGAATCTCGAGGAAATTATCTTCTGCTATCCAGGGCTTGAGGCGGTGACCATACACCGTCTTGCTCATCTACTACAAAGGCTTTCTGTGCCTCTGATTCCGAGAATGATGGCTGAGTGGGCTCACTCTCGCACCGGTATTGACCTTCATCCTGGTGCAACGATTGGAGACCATTTTTTTATCGACCATGGCACAGGTGTTGTGGTCGGTGAAACATGTGAAATCGGTAATCATGTAAAGCTATATCAAGGTGTCACGCTTGGAGCTGTATCGTTTCAGACTGACGCTGAAGGACAGTTGGTGCGAGGCGTAAAACGACATCCGACCATAGGTGATCGGGTTGTTATTTATGCCAATGCAACAGTTCTTGGAGGTGCGACAGTCATTGGGCATGATTCCGTAATTGGTAGTAACGTGTGGATCACACGGTCTATTGAGCCTCACACAACGGTCGTTCTAGAAAAGCCAAAACTACGGATGCGTGGAGAAACGCCCTCGCCTGAGGCTGACTACCAAATCTAACTCCTGCAATCTCGGGTAAGCCAGCCGGAGATATGATTCAGTATTGAAGAGGCTGAATCGGGTCTATTTTCTTTTTTGTCGCGCGGCTCTGAGTCGAGCACGGGCAGCCGATTCCGCCTTAAGAAGGGCATCGATCTGGTCGTCACCGACCGCTTTTTGCTGTAGCAAATTCTCGAGTTCGGCCTGTACTTCTTGGATTTTCATTGCTCCGGAATCCGTCGCACCCTGGGTAATGACCGTTACTGCGTTATGGCCTACCTCGACGAATCCGCCTTCAACAAACGTGCGGATAGTTGTTTCAGTGCCCGTTCCTCCTGCGACACCATGCAATTGGACCTCACCTGCTCCAAGGCGTCCGATGAAAGGTGCGTGGCCCGCTGCAATACCCCGGCTTCCATCATCAAGTGGGAGTGACACTCCTGCAGCTTCCGTATTGAGAACTGTTTGTTCAGGTGTGACAATGATGCAGCGAATAAGTTTCTGAGATGTCGTGGTTGCCATGATGCTTTTTACAGAAGGTTCTTTCAGTCTATGCTTTTTGTTCCATCTTCTTGGCCTGCTCTTCAGCCTGTTCAATCACGCCAACATACATAAATGCAGGCTCTGGAAGGTGATCCCATTTGCCATCAGCGATTTCTTCGAAGGATCGGATTGTATCCTCAAGACTGGTGATTTCGCCTGGTTTCCCTGTAAATACTTCAGCTACAAGGAAGGGCTGTGATAAGAATCGTTCCATTCGTCGAGCACGATGAACAACAAGCTTATCTTCTTCAGAAAGTTCATCGACACCCAGAATTGCGATAATGTCCTGAAGTTCTCGATAGCGTTGTAATGTGGTTTGGACACGCCGCGCGACATTATAGTGCCGTTCTCCAACATATTGTGGATCGAGAATTCGGCTGGAACTAGCCAGTGGATCGACAGCTGGATAGATGCCTTTTTCAGAAATTGAGCGTTCAAGATAGATGAAAGCATCCAGATTGCCAAAAGCGGTTGCAGGTGCGGGGTCGGTGGGGTCATCAGCAGGAACATAGACCGCCTGGACTGAAGTGATGGCACCCTTCTCCGTTGATGTAATACGTTCCTGTAACGCACCCATCTCAGTAGCCAGCGTTGGCTGGTAGCCTACCGCACTTGGCATTCGGCCAAGAAGTGCACTGACTTCACTGCCGGCTTGTGAAAAGCGGAAAATATTGTCTACGAAAAGGAGCGTATCTGTTCCAGTCGTGTCACGAAAATACTCAGCCATTGTGAGGGCAGACAGGGCAACTCGTAGCCTTGCACCAGGTGGTTCATTCATCTGGCCAAAGACCATGCATGTCTGCTCGATGACGCTTCGGCCGGTATCACCAATTTTGGCATCCTGCATCTCGAGCCACAGGTCAGTTCCTTCTCGTGTTCTTTCTCCAACACCAGCAAAAACTGAATTTCCGCCGTGAGCGCTCGCGATCCTTGCGATCAGTTCGGTCAAAATAACCGTTTTACCGAGGCCAGCACCGCCAAATAATCCCGCTTTACCACCTCGAACGAATGGGGTGAGAAGATCAATGACCTTAATGCCGGTTTCGAAAAGTTCTGTTTTTGTCGAGAGTTCAGAAATAGGTGGGGCGTCTCGATGAATAGACCACCGCTCATCAGCGTTTACTTCGCCACCATTATCGATTGGTTCTCCGAGCATGTTAAAGACGCGGCCAAGGGTAGCGGGTCCAACGGGCACGCTGACCGGTGATCCGGTGTCGACGACCTCTTGTCCCCTGATAAGGCCGTCTGTTGAACCGAGTGCGACGCAGCGAACTTTTCCTCCCCCGAGGTGTTGCTGAACTTCGCCCACTAATTCAAGTTTGATACCTTTATGATCAGCATCAATTCGGACTGCGTTGTAGATTGCAGGCAGGGTGGATTCAGGGAACTCAACGTCAAACGTCGATCCAATGACCTGTGTGACCTTGCCATTCTTTTTGTCAGAGGCGGTTGCTGTTGCCATAAGGAAGAAACTTTCGGGTTTAGAGTACTTTGAGGATTGTAAGTGGGTGAATGCCGTGCACGCGGCCCTTCGGGTGATTTGACTATTGCTTGAGGGCCTCGACGCCACCAAGAATTTCCATGATTTCGCCAGTAATCTGTGTCTGTCTGGCTCGGTTATATCGCCGTGAGAGATCACTGATAATCCCTGATGCATTTTCCGTTGCACCCTTCATTGCAACCATTCGTGCAACCTGTTCACTGACAGCGGAGTCAAGAAAGCACTTAAAGAGTCGCGACTGAAAACTAGCTGGGAGGATTTCTTCCAGAATGCTTTCAGCTGATGGGTAGAAGTCGTATTCTTCTGACGCAAGGTGGCCCGACTGGGTTGATGCATGCTCTTCATCCACAGCCGGTTTTAAAGGAAGCAGCGTTTCAACAATGGCTTCCTGTTTGGCGATATTTACAAAGCGTGTGTAGACCACATCGAGGCGATCAATATCGCCTTGTATATACGCATTTAGATAGGACGTACCAATCGGTGCCACTTCATTAAATGCTGGCTTGTCTTCGAAATCGAGATGCTCCTCGTCGATAGTGATACCGCGAAACTTCAGCGCGTTAATGCCGCGTTTTCCAGACACTGTGACGTGGGTTTCTGTGTTGTCGCCCGACCATTGGCCGAGTAATCCCATTGCCTGCTTTACCGCATTAGAATTGTATCCTCCGCACAAGCCGCGATTCCCGGTTAAGACAAGAACAGCACTTCGTTGAGTGGGTCTGCTTTCAAGCAATGGGTGTGATAAATCACCACCAACAGCAGCAATATTTTTAAGAATTTTTGCCAATTGCTGGGTGTAGTCACGCGCCGCAACAGAACGGTCCATAGCTTTCTTGAATCGAGCCGTTGCAATAAGTTCCATTGTTCGCGTTATCTTTCGGATATTACGAACAGAGCGTCGGCGACGGTCGAGAGCACGAGCATTGGCCATAGGAATTCTTCTCTTTCTCAGTTCGTGCCGGCAAGAGAGGGCTCAGGTTTCTTAGTACCTTGAACCTGACGCTTGTATTCTGCGATAGCAGCCTCAAGAAGCCGTTCTGTCTCGTCGTCGAGGGCTTTTGTTTCTTCAAGCCTGGAGCGAACTTCTGGTGCCTGGTCACGTACAAATGTCAGAAAGCCTGATTCCCAGGCAGCGACTTCGTCTCGCTTAACGTTGTCGAGGTGTCCACGAGTTCCTGCGTAGATGCTGAGAACCTGATCGACGATATCAAGAGGCTGGTACTGGCCTTGTTTGAGCAGTTCAACCATGCAATAGCCACGGTCGAGTCTGGACTGTGTTGCGGCGTCAAGATCTGTTCCAAGCTGTGCGAATGCTTCGAGTTCACGAAATGAAGCAAGGTCGAGCCGAAGTCCACCGGAAACCTTCTTCATCGCTTTAGTCTGGGCGGCTCCACCGACACGAGAAACAGAGATACCAACGTTCATCGCTGGTCGCTGGCCGGCAAAGAACAAATCGGGCTGAAGGTAGATTTGGCCGTCAGTAATCGAGATTACGTTAGTCGGAATGTAGGCTGACACTTCGCCTTCAAGTGTCTCGATGATTGGTAGTGATGTGAGTGAGCCCCCACCGTGCTCATCAGAAAGTTTTGCAGATCGTTCGAGAAGGCGGCTATGGGCATAGAAAACGTCACCAGGATACGCCTCACGTCCCGGCGGGCGACGCATGAGAAGTGATAGTTGTCGGTAGGCGGTTGCTTGCTTCGAGAGATCATCATAAACAATTAACGCATGTTCACCGTTGTACATGAACTCTTCTGCCATTGCGGTTCCAGAATAGGGTGCGATGTACTGAAGCGGTGCAGCAGTAGATCCTCCTGCGACAATCACCGTCGTGTAATCCATAGCGCCATGCTTACGTAGCACGTCAATGGCGACAGCAACGGAGGAGTCTTTTTGTCCAACGGCGACATAAAAGCATTTTACGCCACTGTGTTTTTGATTGATGATTGCATCAATTCCGATGGCTGTTTTTCCAGTTTTACGGTCACCGATAATCAATTCTCGTTGACCGCGGCCGATAGGAGTCATAGCATCGATTGCTTTTATGCCCGTTTGGAGAGGCTCGCGTACAGGCTGACGGTCAGCGACGCCGGGTGCGAGTGTTTCAACAGGCCTTCTTTTATCGGTAGTAACTGGTCCTTTTCCGTCGAGTGGATTACCTAGCGGGTCGAGAACCCGACCAATAACGGCATCACCGACAGGTACGCTGAGAAGCTTTCCAGTGCTTCGTACTTCATCACCCTCGTTCACTTTCAGGTAATCACCAAGAATGATGACACCAACAGAATTCTCTTCGAGGTTAAATGCCAATCCTGTGACCCCACCTGGGAACTCCACCATTTCACCGGCCATCACGCCGGATAGCCCCCAGACGCGAGCGATGCCGTCACCAACTTCGAGTACCTGCCCGACTTCTCGGACATCAATACCAGTTTGGTAGCGGTCAATTTCCTCACGCAGAACCGAGGCGATCTCGTCGGTGTTGAATTTCATGGATACTCCTCTGCTTCAAACGCTCCGCGAGCGACACTAAGCTCGTGGAGACGGAATGGTCATAAACGGTGTCTTCGATCCGAACGACGAGGCCGCCGAGCAGATCTGGATTAACGGAAAAATGAGCGGTAAGTGATTCCCCGAGTGATTCTTCGACTGACTTGAGAATCGCAGCCTGTTCATCTGGGGTAATCGGGTTTGCGGTTGTAAAGACGGCTTCTCGTCGCCCTGCCTGCTGATCTAATTCACGGCGAAGCGCTTTGACTAGTTCTGGCAGAAGTCCGAGCCGTTCGTGGTTGGCAAGTACGAGTAGCGTGTTGAGAGTGATTGTTGATACTCGTCCGGAAAAAGTTTTGCTCACAAGAGCAGTCTTGTCAGATGTCGTTATTCGAGGTGATTCAAGAACGCTTGTGAGGCTTTCAACGCGAGAAAGTACATCTTCTACGATATGCGTTAATTCTTCGACGACTTCAGACTGGCATTGGTGTCGATCAGCAGCTTCAACAATTGCCTGGGCATAGACCTTGGCGAGTCTCGCTGCCCCAATGTCATGAGGTGCAGCGAGCGGCGATGAACGTTTTGATTCCTCAGTAGTCATGCGATTGTTGTGGTTTTGTTCCGGCTTTAGTTGGCACTTGGCGATGCTGGAAGACTTGCAACAGATTCACGGATAAGACGAGTCTTGTCCTCTGAACTGATTTTCTCTCGAATGAATTTCTCAGCCACGCCGACTGCAAGATCCCCCGCCTTTTCAGCGAGTTGGGCGATGGCATCGTCTCGGGCCATTTCGATTTCTCTTTTTGCACGTTGCTTCTCATCGTCGGCCGCTTGCCGTGCCTCGGTAACGATTGCCTGTTTCGTTGTTTCAGCATCACGCCGTGCCTCATCAAGCATTCCCTTGACTTCGTCTGATGCCTCGGCGAGGCGGCGTTCGTATGAAGCGAGTTGATTTTTTGCATCATCGTGCGCGTTTTGTGTCGCGGAGATCATATCGGCAATCCCCTGTTCACGAGCATCGAGCCCCTTCATGATGGGCTTCCAGGCGACGGTAGAAAGTAAGAGCATAAGCATGAAAAAGACAGCGAATGACCAGATTGCTAGGTCTCTCCGCAATTCTGCAGGGCTCTCGAAGTCTTCTAGTGATTGGCCGGGACCCGGATTTGCGCCAATTTCAGAGTGATGTCCGCCATGGTTGTCACCGCTTTCATGGTGTCCATCTGTGGAGAGTGTCTTCTCTGATCCCCACGCGTCACTCATTGAAAACGACACTGTTAGAATCATGATGAAAGCAATAAGGCAGGAGTGTCCGAGCCGGCAAGCGGCGTGTACGCGAGACATCTGTTTCTCCAACGGCCGAAGGCTTTGCGTGCACATAGTTGCCGTGTGTGATTTGAGTCTTGTCGCGAGGATCACTGGGTTGGATACATGCCTTGCGGTCATGATGAGGTTCCTATCGAGGGTATTACTTCAACAGGTATGAAAACAATTCAGTTGATATCTTGGACTTGTTTGTCAGATGACAGATACGGGCGAAAATTTTCCCGTATCTGGCATCTGACGAATTACGTGGCTTCATTTCTCAAAACCGTGAGTATTGTCTCAGTTCACAAGAGGTTGTGTGAAGCATTAACTCGTCAAACGGTTTCCTTGAAACAAAGCAATAAACGAAAGAGAATTACTTTCCTGAGCAGATGAACAGTGCGTAGAAAGTAAAACCCTCAATCAGAGCGGCAGCAATAATCAAGGCGGTCTGGATGCTACCCGATACTTCGGGCTGTCGAGCCATGCTTTCATATGCTGCTGCGGCAAGCTTACTGATGCCCATGGCGGCACCAATGACAACAAGGCCAACACCAAAAGAGGCTGAGAGATCAATAAGTGCTCTACCGCCACCTGCTTCTTGAGCACTGGCAACATCAGCACAGAGTAGCGTGAGCAAAACGACGGCGAGCGTGCTGGCCGAGCGGGCTGAGAAAAACGAGCGAAGCATCACGGGCTGGAACTCCTTGAAAGCGTGAATTTGGAAACCATGGTTTCCAAACGGGATGAAACGAGATCAGTTTGTTGGATTTGGGTCAAACGACTTACGCCGTAAACCCGCATCCCATAGAGGCATGTTCTAAGCAATTTTGAAAGGTTTTGAAGGGTCTGAACAGGTTTTTTTTATTGGTGGAATTCATTAATGGTGGTGAACCGCTGCACCCACGAAGAGCGCTGACAAAAACGTGAAAATATAGGCCTGCAGGAAGGCGACAAACAGCTCTAGGACGCTAAAAAGAGTCGCACTGACGACACTGATCACAGTAACAGTAGCCCAAGTGCCCGTTGAAGCTGAGGCAGCCGCCGTAATGAGGCCCATAATGCCAAGAAGTACGAGGTGACCGGCAACCATATTCGCTAACAAACGAACTGCCAGAATCAGGTGTTTGATGCACAATCCTAGTATTTCAATCAAGAAAAGCCCGAACGAAATTATAATTTTAAGTGGCAGCATGTATGTGGGCATGTCAATTGGTGGAACCTGATTCAAGAAAAATCCAATCACACCGAACTGCTTCATGCCTGAAAGCAAGCCTGTGAGAAAGGTCGCTGCAGCTAAAGCAAGAGTGACAGAAAAAGAAGCTGTTGGTGAACCTGCCCAAGGAACCATGCCGAGAAGGTTACACCCTAAAACAAAAAAGAAGAGCGTCCACAGCATGGGGACAAAACTGTCTCCCCGATGTGCAGGTAATGCATGGTCATCTTCATGGCCATGGCCTGGTGGGTCATCGATCGCTGGGCGAGCAACATTATCCCGAAGAAATACGAGAAAAGCTTCAAAGAGATTAGCAAATCGTCCTTTTGGTGGATCACCCGAGGACAACTGTTTCGCAACTCGTGTGAATATCAGCACCATGACGGCAGCTACAACGAGTTCAAGAATCATGTACTTCGAGATTGCAAATCCTGACTTTGGTACATAGAGGCTATGGAGTTCTCCAAATGGTTGCGGAATAAGAACTTTGCCATCAAGCGCTCGATTAAATTCATTCACGTCAGTGACGTCAGGATGGCCATCGGTCAGAAACGAAGGCACTTCACTCAATGACTTCCAGTCATACCGCCATAGACTCTTTGGTACTTCAAAAAAATAGGCATCCTTAAGATGATAGATAGGATTTGCTGACATCAGATGGAATTAATGCTTTTTAAAAATGAAGAGTTGTTTTGCGTTTGGGCTTATTCGGAATCTTGGTTTTGGACTGGCTGAATACCTCCACCATAGCCGACTATGTGGAGAAGGATATCAAGTAGAAGCAAAACTAGGTAGGAGGCAACAAGAGTTTCTCCCGCAAAATTTTGAAAGGTCTCGCCCCCGTAGGCCTCTGCGGCACTGCTCTGAAGGAACGCCAAGGCTAAAAGTGGCACTATAAGCCGAATCAAATTTGCCGCGAGAGCACCAGCAATGCTCAGGCCCGGTTGACGCGAGGCGACCCTTTTTGTGGGGCATGTGATGTACCAGGCTAAAAAAGCCCCACTAAGCGTGATAGCGCTCACGACTGCGACGGCTTTCGCTCGGAGTTCAGAGTCCAGGTTCGGTATGTTTCGCGAAATCATGACAGTGGCGGTGAGGGCCTGCCCTGCGGCAAGTACAAAAAACCCAAACACGACAGGTTTCAAAGTGGATTGGAGGGTGCTCTGCATAGATCGGCCTTTTCGCAGCTACTTCTGCCGGTTCGCAGCAGCTAATCGTACGATGGATGTGAGTCCCAGAATAAAACCAAGCAGAAATCCTGCTGGTTCCAGAACAGTTGTTTCGAGTTGCCGATCGAGCCAGGCTCCTCCGACCCCAGGGAGCACCATGACCAACCCAATGGCAGTGATTCGGCCAACCCAGGTGAATGCTGTGCCGATAGGATAAATTTCCGGTTCTGTCATATACGAGTCTCGGCCTTATGAAACCAAACCGTGTAGCGAGTAGTTTCTGTTTCCACGACGATGTTGAATTGGAGAGTACTGAATTCAGCGTGAGTTCCTATGACGGATCTTCGTTACGACCGAGAAGAAAATACGTCTGCTGCAGGCCTTTTCCTTTGACCATCATTTCGCCCCGATCTGTAAATCGGTAACGATCTTTCAGCAATGTGTATGTTGCTTGAGACACATGGACTCGAGAGGGTTCTCCGTGAGACTCCATGCGACTGGCCGTGTTGACGGTGTCACCCCACAAGTCGTATGAAAATTTGTGTTTTCCGATGACCCCAGCAACGACCGGACCCGAATGTATGCCGATGCGGACTTCCATGGACAGCCCTCGGTTTCGCATTACACCCCTGAATGCCTCAAGCATACCAAGTCCCATGCCGGCAACAGCTTCAGCATGGTCATCACGAGCTTCGGGAAGTCCTGCGACAGCCATGTAGGCATCACCAATGGTTTTGATTTTCTCAACCCCGTACGCATTTGCCAGGTGATCAAACGCAGAGAAGATGTCATCAAGCAGATCGACAAGTTGACTTGCATCCACCCGCTCCGAAAACGTTGTGAAGCCGCAGAGATCAGCAAATAAGACACTGACTGACGAGAAAGACTCAGCGATCGTAGAGACATTATTCTTGAGCCGTTCCGCGATTGTGTCTGGAAGAATATTACGAAGCAATCGCTCTGATTTCTCCCGTTCTCGTGTCAGATCTGCGAGTGATCGTTCAAGTGCACCAAAGGCAGCATCACGCTCGAGGAGTCTTTTGTAGGCTTCTGAATGGACGCGGATTCGAGCGATAAGCTCAATCTGATGAGGAAGTTTGATGAGGTAGTCATTTGCGCCTGCTTCCAGCAGCTGCGCCTTTGTTGCGGCTTCTTCGGTAGCGGAAAGCATGATGACAGGAATTTTTTCTGTGCCGGAATGTGAACGAAACTTGCCCACGAGATCCAAGCCATCGATATCTGGCATGACAAGGTCTTGCAAGATGACGGTCGGCTGAAATTCTTCTGCTGTCGCTACCGCCTTGGACGCATCTTTGCAGAAGGCAAACGTCATATCAGCCTGGTCAGCAAGAAGCCGCCTGACTGCTTCGCCAATCATTGGCTGATCATCGACCAGGAGGACGCGATGCCCATCAACAGATCGTCCAACAACCTCCTTGACAGCTGGCGCCGCCACGGACGTCTGAGCGTCATTGGGTTGCTGAGAACTACTGTCTGAGGAGGCTGCGTCAGTCATTCGTTAGCTACCGCCGAGCGAGTTGTGTTGCTGCACGATTCATCCGCAATTGACACTGGCATGAAAAAAGGCTTTGTCAGACTCAGGCGTCTTGCCCTGTGCAGACAAGCTGGGGAACCAGGATTTGAACCTGGACTAACTGGTTCAGAGCCAGTCGTGCTACCGTTACACCATTCCCCAGGATTTGCTTTTCGTTCGAATAATATCTCGATTTCAACTATTTTCGTTGTCCTTCCTCGTTGATGCAGGTGCAGCTAATAGACACCTTACGGTATCATCACCCAAATACGACTATGCCTACTGAAGCCAAACCGACAAAAAAGCGACCAGCACCAGCGAAGAAACTGTGCCGCAATATTATCGAAAAGCTGAAATGTCCGCTAGATAGCAGGCGGCTGGAAGTACAGGACAGCGAATTTCGCGGTATGTCTTTATTTGTCACACGAGCCGGGACCAAATCCTGGTACTTCACCCGCAAGATCAACGGCAGGCTGATACGCAAGAATCTTGGCGAGCAGCCTGTTGTGCCACCTGAAGCAGCCCGCAAAAAAGTGAAACCGTGGCTTCAAGGGAATGATCCGGATGACCCTGCTCCGGAATGCCAGAAGGGATCACAGGATGATACGCCAGACCAGTCATGGAGGCTGTTCGGCAAGCCATCACAAAGGCGATCGATTCAATGGAGGGAAAGAAATGACAGATGAACGAGAAGCAATGCAACGCGAACAGCACGCCAAGCATATTGCTATGAATGGTGCTGACATCAGCGGACCCATTGAACGGCACAGAGCAGGTAAGAATAGCTTTGTTATTGATGACTTTGGTGAGCACCTCGTTCTAAACAACAGTGAGGCAATCGTTGCCCTTGCGGACGGCAAAGAAAGAGTGATAGCTGCTTGGGACGTATTTCGTGAGGCACTCAAAGGCCTCGAACCAGAGCAGTCAAAGCGTATTGACGAAGCTGCGGCCGTGTTTGCTAGTCGGTGTTCTCATATTGGTGGTGAGGTCAGCCGCAATATTGAAAAAGCAAACCTTGCGTGGAAGCGTCGGGATGTTTCGGAGAGAAAGAGATGAGCACCATTTTCGAAGAACTATGGCATGAGTGTGATTGAAAGCAACAACAAACGGAGCAAGCGAGAGCACTCTTACAAGACCTCAAAACAGCCGCCTTCTTAGGCATAAAGAATAAAGGTGTCCGAGCCTGGAGAAGCAGGGATATTGGCCATCGTTCCTGCGAATAAGCAGAAGTGGGATTCGTTGTCGGACAGAAGATCGCGACGAGTATCTGGCGAACAAAGTGAATGAGCGAGACCATCCAGGCCTGCATCCACTGGCGTGACCAAAATACTAAACAAAAAAGCCTGCCAGAGAATCGCCTTTCGCTGGCAGGCATTTGGTCAAAGAAGTTCGAGTAGTATATCAATGAACGTCACTTCTCAATGACCAAAAAGGGGAAAGCTATGGATAGTTTCAAACGGCTGGCCAGAAGAATCAGTAGAGAAGGCCATCTTCAAAAAACAGTAAAAGTTCACAGTACATCGTCCTCGTGCTGACCATAAGAATGCTGACAGAAATCTCATCCTGTTTATTAGTGAAAGAGGCGACAGGAATGGTGTCACGTTTGGTGTCGGGCTGGCTGCAGTGTTGATGCAACCCGTCAGGGCGCCAGCCGTGAACTGCGCAACCTGTACTATGAGAACAATCGCCGGAACAACGGAAATGACACAACCAGCAACCGGCGCAACAACGGTGTCACCGGCAAACTTTCAGCAAACGGTAGCAGCAAACGGTAGACCCGCCGAAACCTTTTAATTTGCAGGAAATGCCATGAATTGTTTCGGTGGCATGTTCGCCTTGAAAACACGTGTTTTGTGATATCCCCAGCAGGGCCAGTGGTGCAAAACTCAGACATTCCGAGGAGATGGTCCTCATTGTTTCTGGGATTTTAGTGAAAGATCGATCAGGGAGAATCACTAGTATCTGCTATGCGATAGAACCTTCTCACCTCCCCTGCTCTATCTACAGTCATCAACAGGGCATTCGCTGAAGCGTCATACCGTTCAAGAGCGTCTGGTATCATCCCCTTGATTTTCGACGGGTTGAATGGATTTTTGCACCGGTTCAGAGCGAGTCGTCCTGCCGTTCCATCATTTCCGAAAATTTGAGCAAAAAAGTGTATCTTTTTGCGTCGTCGGCCCGATGCTCTGGTGTCGGTCAGGATTCCCCGGGACGTCCGTTACCATGAAGGTATCATTCAAGTGCGTTGTGGTAACCTATTTTGGGCTTAGCAGATGGGCAATCGGTAGAGAAAGCTGCTGGCGGTCGGCAGTAAAATACCCATTGCGTATTCAGAAAATCAAAAAACAAGGATGCAGGCAGCGTGTCATTTCTCGTATTGATGACTGGTGGTAAGGCGGGAGAAAGATATCGCCTTGTGAAAGAAAAGACGATTCTTGGCCGTCATCCAGGCTGTGATATTGTTATTGATTCTGGCTCTGTTAGCCGTCAGCACGCGGCGGTTGAGATGAAAGACGGTGATTGGTGGATTGAAGATCTTGGGAGTCGAAACGGCACGCTCATTAATGGTGAAAAATTAAATGGACCACATCAGCTTGAGGCTGCGGATGAAATTGGTGTTTGTGAAGACCGGCTGGTTTTCACCGTCGGTGACACCACTCCCTCGGAGTGGGTTTCATTAGGCGGGGAAACAGATGCGTCGCAGGCTGTTTTTCAGTCGCACGATGAAGAATCGATGATAGTTTCCCAGTTAGATCTTCCTCGCCCATCAGCGGATGAGGGAATCAGTCAAAATGCTGAAGCGAAGTTGCGGGCTGTTATCGGTTTGAATCGGGCACTCGGTGCATCCCTTTCACTTGAGGATGTCCTGCCACGACTCCTCGATGGTCTCTTCGATGTCTTTCCAAATGTTGAACGTGGTTTTGTGTTGCTCAATGACGTCAAGACGAATCGACTGATTCTGCGCGCTAAAAAGCTGAAGAATGCTGAAGAAAAAGGTGGCCTTCGGCTGAGTCTTTCTCTTGTAAATAAAGTTGCGTCGTCGCAGCGAGCTATTCTTTCCGCTGATGCCACAAGCGATAGCCGTTTTCGACTCAATGAAAGCGTTGTTGACTGTAATATACGCTCAGTCATGTGTGTCCCATTTATTTCTGCAGAGGGAGCAGTCCTCGGTGTATTGCAGGTTGACTCCCGTGATATACAGAATGGATTTAGTCAAGATGATCTCGAAGTCCTTGCCGGAATCACCGGGCAAGCAGGCAAGGCTGTTGAGCAGGCAACGGCACACGATGAAAAAGTGGCGCAAGAACAGTTCAAACGAGATTTAGAGTTGGCGAATCGTGTGCAACAGGGTTTGCTTCCGTCTGTTCCGCCGGAAATCAAAGGTTTTGAAGTATTCGATTTTTACGAGGCTGCTCATCAGATTGGTGGAGATTATTTTTCATACATTCCACTTGGTGAAAACCGCCTTGCCGTGGTGCTTGCCGATGTCTCGGGGAAAGGTGTGTCTGCCGCACTCGTGATGGCAGCTCTTTCGGCAGATGTACGATACACGCTTGCGATTGAATCAGACGTTGCAAAAGCAGTGACGTTGTTGAACTCAAGTTTTATGAGAAGTGGGTGGGATGACCGCTTTGCAACCTTTGTCGTTGTGGTGCTTGACTCGACATCAGACATGGTCAAGGTCGTGTCCGCTGGGCATTTGCCGACGTACTTACGAAAAGCTGATGGGAGTGTAGAAACAGTGGGGCTTGAAGAAGCCGGCCTGCCACTAGGCGTCGATCCGACCTTTGTCTATGAAGCCGCTGAGGTCAGCGTGACTTCTGGCTGTACTCTTGTTCTGTATACAGACGGTATCAGCGAAGCGATGAATCACAAAAATGAGTTGTACGGATTGAGTAGATTAGAAGAAGTTTTGTCGGAGCCAGCCGATTCGCCAGCGGCTGTCGGTCGACGCGTCCTCGTGGATGTTGAGCGGCATGCCGCTGGGCAGGTTCGGAGTGACGACATGTGCCTAGTATGCGTCGGCAGGCCTGCAGCTACGTAAGACATGGCAGAAGATTTCGGTATAGGCGACTCTTAATTGGTAGAGAAAACCAGGTCGCTAGGCAGCAGTTCGTGCACTCCACAGATTTCTTTTGAAAGAACGTTTTGTAGGCTGCATGAACAATATTCATGGTGTGCCAGTAAGAGGGGGCAAGGCTAGTTCTGGATGCCCAAAGCCGGGAACTGAACGTGTATAGTTGTTCCTGCTCCTGGTTCGCTCTGAATATCAGCAGTGCCGCCATAATAACGTGCTCTCTGCCGAATGCCCTCAAGGCCAAAATGGTCCTTGGTAGAACTCTTCAGGTCAAATCCGCAACCATCATCTCGAATAAGCAGGGAGATGTCCCCGTCTTCTCTTTTGTTTAGTTCCACATGAATATGCTGTGCTCTGGCATGCTGCCGAATGTTGTTGAGAGATTCCTGGGATATACGGAAAAGCACCACCTCGAGCTGCGGAGGTAATCGATTGCCCTCAATGCTGTGCTGAAAGGTGACATCTTTGATTTCAAGCCGGGCGTCTCGAATAAGTGTTTCAAGAGAATCGATAATTCCAAGTTCATCTAGATCTGGTGGGCGAAGCCCAGAAATAAGATGTCGAGTCTCCTGCGAGGCTTCTCGCAAAAGACGGAGAGCTTCACTTACGTGAGGGTCGTTCACTGTGTCACGATCACGAGTTGGATTCGCCTTGGACGCCTCGAGCTGCATGATTGCTGCGGAGATATACTGAGCAATCCCATCATGGATTTCATAGGCAATCAGTTGTCGATGGTGTTCTTCTTTCTCAAAAATATTTTTAAGAAGTCGAGGGGTGTCCATGGTGAAAGTCCACTCTCTGTGCAGGGAACGACTGGTTATCGCTTCGGTTTCGGAATTCGGCTGCGGCCAGTGTTTGTTCCTCTGCCCCGCCGTCTCTTCTGATTCTCTGTTCTTTTGGGTGATGCTTCGTCACGAAGATTGGCTATTTGGTCTCTCATTTTCGCAGCACGTTCAAAATCGAGTTCTGCAGCTGCGTTCAGCATGTCGGTTTCGAGCTGCGCAAGCAACTCAGCCTGTTTCTGTGCAGATTCTTCGGTGTTGCCTACCGCGGCATGGGCTTTGGCCCGTGCCTGTGATTCGGCTTCAATACCAGACCGGATTTCCTTACGAATGGTTGTAGGCGTAATACCATGCTCTGCGTTGTATTCAATCTGCATCTCTCGTCGACGTTGCGTCTCGTCGATTGCTTGTTGCATGGAGTCGGTCATTCGATCTGCATAGAGAATGACTCGAGCATCGACGTTCCTGGCGGCCCGGCCTATTGTCTGCATGAGTGAGGTTTCACTGCGAAGGAAGCCTTCTTTGTCAGCATCAAGAATTGCGACGAGTGAGACTTCTGGAAGATCAAGTCCTTCACGAAGCAGATTCACACCAACGAGCACATCAAATTCACCCGCTCGGAGTTCACGTAGCAGGTCGACTCGTTCAAAGGCGTCCAGTTCGCTGTGGAGCCATCGACACCGGACATTCTGCTCCTGGAAATAGTTTGAGAGATCTTCAGCAAGTTTCTTCGTCAAAGTGGTGACAAGTATGCGATTGCCGAGCTTGACAGTTGTGGCAATTTCGTCCAGAAGGTGAACAACCTGATTGCGGGCAGGAACAACCTCTATGACCGGATCAAGAAGGCCAGTTGGCCGAATGATCTGTTCTACGACCTCTCCCTGTGTCTGTTCGAGTTCCCATGCGCCGGGTGTTGCTGATACGTAAACGGTTTGATGGAGTTTTTTCTCAAACTCATCAAACATGAGCGGACGATTGTCTAGTGCGCATGGAAGCCTGAATCCATGATCGACTAGAGTGAGTTTTCGACTGCGATCACCTGCATACATGCCGCGTACCTGAGGGATTGTGACATGCGACTCATCAACGAAAAAGAGAAACTCATCGGGGAAATAATTAAATAACGTGTCTGGAGTGCTCCCTGGTGGTCGTCCAGAGAGTGGCCTCGAATAGTTTTCGATGCCTGGACAGAAGCCAGCCTCCATTAACATTTCAAGGTCAAACTTTGTTCGAGCAGAAAGTCGCTGTGCTTCGAGTAATTTCCCCTGGCTTTTAAGTTCCTCAAGCCGTTCCTCAAGTTCCTGACGAATTTCACCAACTGCAGCCTTAATGCGATCTTCTGGCATCACAAAATGTTTTGATGGGTAGAGATAGGTTTCGTCTTTTCTTGCCGCCACTTCTCCACTGACCGGATGGGTTATGGCAATTGACTCAACCGTATCACCCCAGAACTCAATTCGTGTTGCCAGTTCGTCGTAGGGAGGCCAAATGTCAACCGTATCGCCTCGTACGCGGAAGCGACCACGTTCAAGTGCAATGTCACTTCGTTCGTATTGCACAGTAACGAGTTGCCGTAGAAGTTCGTCGCGAGACAGAGGAACGCCCGTAGCAATACGGATAACCATCGCACGGTAGTCTTCTGGTGAGCCAAGGCCATAAATGCAGGAAACACTCGCAACCACAATGACATCCCGACGACTGACAAGTGCGCTTGTTGCAGCAAGTCGAAGACGGTCAATTTCCTTGTTAATGGCGGCATCTTTTTCGATGTAGATGTCGCGCTGTGGAATGTATGCTTCAGGCTGATAGTAGTCGTAGTAACTTACGAAGTAATGAACAGCATTATGTGGAAAGAAGTCGCGGAATTCGCCGTAGAGTTGTGCCGCGAGTGTCTTATTATGCGAGAGTACAAGAGTGGGCCTGCCAGTCTGAGCGATGACGTTTGCCATCGTAAAGGTTTTGCCAGATCCTGTTGCTCCCATGAGCACTTGGGAAATAGCCCCGTCTGTAATGCCATCGACGAGTGAACGAATTGCTTCCGGTTGGTCACCTGCCGGTGCAAACGGTGTGACAAGCTCAAAAACGTTCCCGTCAGGCGTACCAGATTTACGGCGAAGCATGTATTACTTTTCTGTATGATGTTCCGGAATTGTGCGAATGAACGGCCGCATTTCCTGAAGAGTGATTTTGCCGATTCCAGGCACATGGGTGATATCATCGACGCTTTTAAAAGGCCCACGCTGCTGGCGTGTTTCAATGATACGCGATGCCATCGTTGGGCCAATCCCAGGCAACAATGACAACTCTGTCGGAGGTGCACTGTTTATATCCAGGCTGAAGCGGATTATTCGTTCAGGTGGATGAAAGAAATCGACAAGTCGTTGTCTGGAGAATGTCAGCCATATGGTCAGAGTAGCCAATCCAATCACCGTCAGTGTCATAAGTGCATGCTGTTGCTGGGGAGAAGGTGGCGGTTCAT
>JADHSL010000110.1 GCA_016776925.1 Pirellulales bacterium
CTGCGATTTCACCGTATGCCAATGTTGTCAGTAAGGCTCCGAAATTGACACCCGCACGTGTTGCCGAGCTTATTGATCTAGTTGAGCACGAGGGGCATCCTGCACGCGGTGAAGCTGTATACAGCAGGGAGGATATGCAGTGCATTACCTGTCATGCAATTGGTGGCGTTGGTGGGAAAGTCGGTCCGGATATGACAAGCCTGGGCGCCAGTGCACCGATCGACTACCTGATCGAATCGATTTACAAGCCAAACGAAAAAATTAAAGAGAATTATCACTCTGTAAACATCCTGACAACTGACGGGCTGATTCTCACCGGCATTGTTGTCGGAAGTGATAATGAAGAATTAATTCTCCGGGATGCACGAAATAAACTTGTTCGAATTCCAAAAGATGAAATTGAATTCCAGAAGCCCGGAAAGTCCTTGATGCCAGAAGGTCTTGTCGATCGATTAAGTCAACAAGAGCAGGTCGATTTGATCAAGTTCCTGACACAACTCGGCAGGCCTGGAAACTACGATGCCAGTAAAGGTGGTGTCGCTCGAGTCTATGAACTCTTCACGGGCACGCATCGTGTCGATGAAGACAATGTTCAGGAATTTATGTTTGGCCAAAAAGCCGATCAGTGGGTACCACTCCTCTCAAGAGTGAATGGTACGATTTCTGGCGTTCAGCTCGCCAAGAAAGCAAAAGTAGCTGGCAAGAAAGGGCCTGCCGATGTGTACCTGAAGACAAATGTAGAAGTAGCGACAGATGGTGCTGTCACGTTAAGTGCAAACGGTGCGGACACAGCGGACCTCTGGATTGATGCGAGGCCCGTTGAAGGGGACACGAACTTTACAACGGAACTCACCGCTGGAAAACATACTGTTGTCATTCGGCTTGATGGAAAAAAACTCCCTGCAAGCTTTCGGTTTGTGTCACGCGATGTCACGTTCCTTACAGAGACAGAGGGCAGCATACCCAGTACGTTGTAGTCAGCGTTTCTGGTGAGTGCGCCCTTTTACTTCAGCCGTAACCTCACCGAATGGTAAGGACTCAACTCGGATAGAACACTCATCCACAACTGGAAACAGGTTGGGAACAGACCCCGTAAGAACAATCTGCCCTGCATGAAGCCGGTCGCCACGCCGGAACAATTCCTCCCACAACCATTTCAGTGATGAGCGAATCGTCTCCAGCAATAGCCGGCCCTCGCATTGATCAAGTAGTTGATTGTCTCGAAAGATCACAAGCCGAGCTTCATCAAACATCGTTTCTGAAAAACAATTTGATGGAAGGCCGCCACCTCCAGAAACAAACCCAGCATGAATAGCATTATTTGCAATCAGTTCACCTGCCGATGCCTGCTGCCCCCGCATCACATGGTTATGCAACTCAATGACCGGGAATACGCGAGCGATGCAGGCTGGCAACGAATGAACCGTAAAATCTTCTTCCCTCGGCTCACGAGAGAGCTCTATTGCAAGCTCACCCTCAATTGCCAGATTGTCAAAACTCTGTCGTGATAAGGCCACCCCCGACTCATAGTGCTCCGTATCAAAAAGAAACCCTCGCACACGATGAGTAATCTTAAGCTGCTCCTGAATTGCTGACGAGGTACAGCCGACTTTATATCCGATCAATCGCTCACCGCGCTGGAACCGCAACTTTGCAACAGCGTTTTGCAGTTCGTACCCCTGCGACACATCCAGCACGCATCCTTCCGCAAAAAGCATGCCCGGTTGATGGGAGTCATAGTCCTTGAGTTGACGGGCTGCCAATTCTCCTACCTCAACCATTTGTGAACCTGCAGCTCCATTCATGCATTGATTGAATTCACTAAAGCTACCTCAGTCAAACGTTCTTTGCGTCAGGAATCTCAAACCCTTTGTTGTTCGGATCCTTCAGCAAGGCGTTGGCAGCGTCAGCCTTCTCACCAGTGAATCGTTCAGTTTGAGGGTCAAAGGTAAGCCACGGCCCAACGGTGTAACTGGCTTTGTCCTCAGGCACACCAGCACCACCAGAGGTAACCTCATGCAGCTCAAGAAAGTGTTTTGAAGCATCCTTGTTATCACCGAATCTGCCAGCTTTTGCGTTGAACGGCAACTGCGAGCCAAGGCGGTATGAGTTGTTCATCAAGTGACCGACCACACAACCACGATGTGCTTCCATCGCTGTCCCATTCGCCATGTTCGGATCACCAGCACGAACAGCCGCGATGAATGCACCCCAGTTTCCACCAGACGTAACTTTACCTTTATCTAAATTCAACTTTTCAGGTGCCTTGCCGGGCCGGTGAATGGTGTACGTGCCTTCGCCAGTAATCTTGCTGCCGTCTTCCAGGTAATACTCGTTGTACACCTGACGTTCGTAACCCTTGTGGTTGACGTTGCGAACATTGAACATCACCGACTGGCCATTCGGATACTCTGCCACCGCAAACATCGTGTTTGGCGTTTGGCCTTGATCATCCCAATTGAATCGCCCACCGATAGCCATCGCACGAGTCGGATGGATCTGGTCGTCGTCGATTGCCCAGGCGGCAACATCCAACTGGTGCGTTCCCTGATTGTTCAAGTCACCGTTCCCGCTTCCCCAAAACCAGTGCCAGTTATAATGAACCAAGTTGTCATGATATTGGTCAATCACAGCTGGGCCCTTCCAAAGATTCCAGTCAAGATTCGATGGCGGATCACCGGGTGTCTTGAATCCAATGCCGTCGCGTGGCTTGCAGCAGTAACCATAAGCAATTTTGAGTCGAGGAAGCTTGCCGCTTTTAAGGGCTTCATGGAGCGCTGCAATTCCGGCATCGCTACGACGCTGGGTGCCATGTTGCACAACCACGCCATACTTCTTCTGCGCCTCAACGGCCACGCGGCCTTCAGTGATGTCGTGGCTCATTGGTTTTTCGACATATACATGCTTGCCGGCTTGAGCCCCCCATATGGTCATCAACGAATGCCAATGGTTGGGAGTAGCTATCGAGATGGCGTCAATGTTCTTATCTTCCAGAACACTTCGAATGTCTTTGTGACCTCGGCAGTTCTTCCCATTTTCTTTGCTCTGCACTTTACTTAAACATCGATTCAATACGTTTTCATCCGGGTCAACTACTGAGGCAATTTCAACATTCTTTAGTTTTCCAAATCCTGCCAAATGTGCCTTGCCCCGGCCGTTGAGGCCAATGACCGCAATGCGGACACGTTCATTGGCACCGATCACATCACCAGAGGCTTTTGTCCCTCCAATATAAAATGCTCCACTTACAAGTGCGCTTGTCTGGAAAAACTGTCGTCGTGTTGTTCGTGCCATGTCTGCAATACCCCGTGATAAAAATGAATCGCAATCAGTCCAATGTACTCTTAGTGCGCATACGCCTGCCACGCCTCGGCAATCTTTGCTGTCTTTTCGTCACCCTCATGAAAGATGATTCGATGCCGAAGCGTGATTGACTGACCCTTGCCAAGATCCACGTCCCCAGAATCCTTCTCACTCGCAACTTCTTTTAACGCAAACGGGTTCGCGGTAAACAATCCGTAGCTGCGCACGTGCCACGGAGTTGGATAGCGAAAGCTATCGGGATGATTCAACATCGCCACGCCCATTGTTTTACCTTCGACGGGCCCGTTGAAATCGACCCAGGACACTCGCTTGCCCCATGCATCGCCGTCGGCATCTCCATTGCTGTTGATAATACAACCACCTTGGCCTGCGTCGACACACATACTATGAGCGACACGAACGGTGAGGCCTGAATCTTTCATGTCATGAATTGTGATCGTGTCTTGAATGCCTTGCAGCACAATCTCAATATCCATAACCCGCGACCCGTTATCAGCAACGTGGAAATCCATCGTGCGGGTCTGCCGCATATAGGATTCACCTTTCGGTGCGACGTTTTCACTCTCAACAACAAGCGTTGCCGAGTTTCCTGATGCCTCAGCTTTGCTGACCTTGGTGTGAACCTGTTGCCCCAAATGTGCCGCCTTGTGAGGATTAACCTTCCCATTTTTTGTAAATGTTAAGACTTCATGCCAGGTATTAAACCCATCGGCACTGTGAAGTCCGAAACAAACTGATCGATGATGCGGGTGATCTTGCTTCTCGCCCTCGATGTCCTGCATGGGATAGGCACGCGTCATCTTAATGCCTCCCGGACCAATGATTGGCCAGAAGTAACACTTATTAGTAACCGTGTCCGATGTGACGTACCGAGTGAACAGCTGGTCGTCGATGTAAATAGCAATATCGCCAGTCGGCTCCTGCATAATTGAAAACTCAGCTGCCACGCTGGCAACCTGTGTACTGTTGATTACAGAAAAGCCGACGGCCAGAACGAGGCTGACAGATAACCTACTTGTTATTTTCATGCTTTTTATCCCCAATCCTCGAAATAGACTCCTCGTCTTTCGAGGGCGTCTTACACACTTTTCGTGTCACAGTAGTGAATGTCTTTACTCCGTGTTCCTTATTGTGGCTTGGCAACACGTGCCCCCGGCGCAGGCTTGGACGTTGCAGTTTTAGGATAGGGCATCTTCGCGTCGACCTGGTCGCGCCAGTCGTGAAGCATCTTCTTCAGCTTTTTGGTGACAGCTGGGTGTGACTTTGCGATGTCATTGTGCTCACCGATATCATTTTCCAGGTCGAAGAGCTGGACGGTGCCATTTTCATAGTACTCGATCAATTTATAGTGCCCGAAACGAATGGCTCCATTTGGACTTTGAAAACCATGATTGCTGTAATGGGGGAAGTGCCAGAAGACGGCCCCTCGATCGTAGTCTTCAGCTTTCAACGCAGGGACAAAGCTTTTGCCATCCCGATGCTGATCAGGTAACGCCGGGAGATTCAACATGTCGAGCAGGGTTGGGTAGTAATCCGTTCCAGTGACGACCGCATGTGAAGTTGAATCAGGCTGAGTCTTCCCAGGCCAATACACAATTAACGGCACGCGAATTCCACCTTCGTAGTTCCAACCTTTCGCACCGCGAAGTGGCAGATTGGAGCTTGCAAAGTATTTATCCAAACTCTCGCGAGGCTGACTGATCCCGCGATACTGGTTTGAAGATGCCATACCACCGTTGTCAGCTGTGAAGATGATAATAGTGTTCTTTTCCAGTCCGAGTTCTTTGAGCTTTGCCCGAATTCGACCAAGGCTCTGGTCTGTTGCCTCGACCATTCCAGCAAACTCGATGTTGTCCTGTTTCTGCTTCACCCACCACACTCGCGCATTCTGGTGTGTTTCACTGGTATCGTCTTTTTCGAGAGTCTTCAGTTCATCCCCTGAAAGCGTAGACCCGTCCGGATTCGGTTCGAGGATGAAGTCCGGGCCTTCCTGTCGCGGCATGGAAGCGAGTTTCTTTTCATATTTTTCGACCAAGTCCTTCCGGCCTTGAATCGGATCGTGAACAGAAAAGTGTTCAAGGTGCACGAAGAAGGGCTTGTCTTTGTTTCGCGCAATGAAATCGATGGCGGCATCTGTCAGCTTATCGGTGTAGTAATCGCCCGCGTTCGCTGGCAGTGATTTGTTGTACTCACGACCGAAGGGATGGTAATAAGATTTGACCCACCCAGTGATGGCTTCATCAAACCCATAGGTCTTCGGATCTTTACGAAGATGTGCTTTTCCGTAATTGGCGGTAGCGTATCCATGCTGCTTGAGTGTTTCTGCCAACGTGATCTCTTCATCTGGCAGTGACGTCAGTTTTTCAGCATGATGCAGTTTTTCATAATCTTTCTCTGGACGTCCGGCCAGCCACTCGGTCAGGTTCGTACGCGCTGGATACTTCCCGGTCAGAATGCTCGCGCGACTCGGTGAGCAAACGTGGCATGTCGCGTAGGCGTTGTCGAACAGCATGCCTTCTTTCGCCAACTGGTCTATTGCTGGTGTTTCATAGAACTGGCTGCCGTAGCACCCCAGGTCTCGCTGCCCAAGATCATCAACAAGAAAAAAAACTACATTGGGTTTTTGCGCTGCGTGCAATTGGGCGCAGGCTATCAGCGATAGCGTGGTGCAAATCACAAACCTACGGACCGTTTGTTGGATTTTCATCGTTTGTTTCAGACTCCCCGTTCCCTGGCACTCAGTGAGATTCTAGCTTTTTTCGCCAGTCAGGGTTTATGTTTTTGATTCCTACGAACGCGAACAATATGGCCTGCCCCTTTGTTCTCTGCACAGAACGTTCGTTGAAACTCAAAACAACGGCTCAGCCATTTCGCTATTCATCTTCTCCCACCGTTCCACTAATTCGGTAAGACGTTCGGGGTCTGATTGAGCGAGATTCGTTTCTTCAGAGAGATCCTTCGAGAGGTCGTAAAGTTCCCATGGGGATTTGCCAGGTGATTTCCGGCCGCCCATCCGCACGATCTTCCAATCACCGTGCCGTAATCCGGACTTGCCACCCTGACGCCAAAAAAGTGTTTCATGAGGCGAACCTTTTTTCTTGCCGGTGACGAAGGGAACCAAGTCAACGCCCTCAACCAACTCGGGCACGATAACGCCTTCGCTATTGGCCGCGGCAGTCGCATAGATATCGAATGAACTGACCGGTTTCTCATACGTCTGCCCCGCCGGAATTGTTCCTTTCCACTGCATCATGAACGGTACGCGCAACGCGCCTTCATACATTTGTCCTTTCGATCCTCGCAACGGCAGATTACTGGAAGTCAGTTCACGAGTCGGGCCACCATTGTCACTCAGGAAAAAGACGATCGTATTCTCTTCAAGGCCTGACTTCCGTAGCTGGGCCATGACAGCTCCAACACTGTCGTCCATGTTCGACAGCATGGCAGTAAAAATGCGGCGATGAATGTCCTCGATGTGCGAAAACTTTTTCATGTAGGCGTCCGCACCCTGAAGAGGGCTATGGACCGCGTTGTAGGCGAGGTACAAGAAAAATGGCTTGTCGTCGTGGCGGTCGATGAAGTCGACTGCTTCACGGGTCAGCGCATCGGTCAGGTATTCGCTTTCTACAACGGGCTGACCGCCCCGTGTAATAGGATTGTCGGCATCGTAATCCGGCTCGTTGCCGCCCATATGATCGGTATAAATGAGTCCTTTTTTTCCAACCCAGCGGCTCGTGTGTCCATGTGGCAAACTCTTGCGGCGCAGCATTGTTGTCACACCTTTGTACGGTGGCGGCACGAAGTAATGGCCCTCGTGCAGAAACCCAAAGAACTCATCGAATCCGTGCCGGAAGGGGTGATAGTCCGCCGTGCCACCCTGATGCCATTTGCCGATAAGCCCAGTTGTGTACCCAGCGTTCTGTAACGTCTCGGCTATCGTAACCTCCGCAACCGGCAGACCGATACCAGACTGTTCATTGACCGCACCGATAGGATTGAATTCATAACCGAAGCGAGTAGGAATTCGCCCCGTTAACAATCCTGCCCGTGAGGGGCTGCAGTTAGGACCGGCTACATAGCCGTCGGTAAAACGCACGCCATTACTGGCAATCGAGTCAATATGGGGTGTCGGAATTTCTGAATTGCCCTGACAGCTAAGCTCACCATAGCCGAGGTCATCGGCAAACAAAACGATGATATTGGGTTGCTGATCAGCCGCGAAAAGAACGGTTGTGGACACGGCAAGTAATAACGCATTCACCAACGTAAACCGAATGCTATTCATAAGTGTCTTCTCTCTTTACATCACAGGAAGAAAGGGGTCAGTCCGTCTCGTGAGTTTTGGCATCGACGTGCGACCCCGGTACCTCCAAGGTCATTGCCACCACCAGCGGAGCCGTGTGGTGATCAGGTTTGACGAGTTCAATCGTCTCAATGACCTCATCGCGTTTGGGACGGATCGAAAGGTAACGCAGCTGTCCGCCGTCGGCTGCTCTAAACGCCAGTTGCGATTTGGGTACATCGAACGTTCCGATATAGTCAGCAAAGTGCTGTCCGTCGACCAGGGAATGCTCTTCAGCTTTTCCATCGGCATACTTTAGCCGCACGATCAGACACGCTTTGCCTTGGATTGGCTTCTGTGAGGCCCATCCGGCAACACCACTGAGCATGTGAATGCCCTTCACTGACGTCCGACTTCTGATACTAACGCTTTTGGGCATCTGCGGAGCGAACGGTCCATTAGGGCCGTTGAGCATCACAACATTATTAACGGTGGTCCCCTGTGGATCGATCAAACTGAACGGAATGCCATTGAAGCTGATCGTGCCCCACTTCGGTAAGATCAATCGCTCATGTTTGTTGTCGCGACGCGAAAACATGCCGTGTGTCGACACCGTGTTGGCAGCCTTTTCCAATCCGAGAGGAATGAATTGTTCGTGTTCGGTCAGATACTCAAGCA
>JADHSL010000111.1 GCA_016776925.1 Pirellulales bacterium
AGAACGAGTAGACATCGACATCTGTTGGATCATCAGCGGCAATGGTGCCGTGCACTTCAAACCCAAGGCGTCGAACATCATCGCCATTCTTTTCCTGCGTTGATTCAAACGTGTTGGGCACGCCAACGAGATTCATTTCTGGGTTATTTGGTGCAATAATGCCAACGTATTCTGCAACATTGGTAGTACTGTTTACATCAAGACCTGCCGTATACGCTCGCTCAGACTCAACAAAAATTCCAACGTTTCGGTCATTGGAAAGTGGCTCAAACTTCAGGCTCCTCCAGTTTCCCGCCGAGGGCGTTGTCGCCGCACCATCTGCATTGGTATCGAATACCGGGAAGCCATTGATATCCAGACTTGCACCTACGGTATCATCTGCAAGCGAAGTCAGAACAACAGGATAACCGGGCTGCCCAACGATTTGGACTGAACCACCAATCCGGTCACGAATATCGAGCGCTTCACCAGACGCTGTGAGTCCTGCATCTGGCGAATCGAGTTTCACAACAAGGCTTGACTGACTGTTGCTCAGAAGTTTCAGCCCTGTCTCAGTGTGGAAATTATTTACTTCAATGGTGTCTCGAACGACATGAACGATGTCTGCGTCATCCCAGACTTTTTCACCAGTAACTTCTTCGGCTCGGATATCCATCCCAGCAATCGCACTGCCTGCAGAAGCCCCAGCTGGTGGGAATAATTCTGTACCACCAGGTGTCGTGTAGGGATCAGCTCTCGCATAGTTCACTTCATAACCAAGGTCATCAAACAGACCTACAGTGAGCATGCTTAGTACGCTGTTTGGGTTCCAACTTGGCGTCATGATTTCAACACCAAACTCTGTCTCATCCCAATGGCTTCCTCCTACCTGCATCGGAACGGTCTGCGCACCGGGACTTATTTTTTGGTACTGGGCCAGCGCTTGTGGACCAATGAAGTTCGTATTGGCGTCAAGGTAATTAAAGTCATCAAGCACCGAACTCACAAATCCAAGGGCATGGCCAAGTTCATGGATCATGACCTCAGTAAGTTGCTGAACATTGCCGGTGTCTGCCATATCGACACCACATTGCGCGGTGTACGGCAGAAACGGATTCGGATCACTCGCCGACCGTCGAAGTAATGGGCCAGCATTTGCCAACACGCCCCCGGTACCGTCACTGTCTGGACTCCCAAGCAGACCAGCCTGAACGGTTATCTGGAAATCATCAATTGCTCCCTGATCACTCAGGTCACCAATAATAATTTCTTCCCATCTGGTAACGGCAGCTGCTGTTGCTGTTTCTACATTGGCGTTTAAGCCAGTGCCAAAAATGACGTCGATTGTAAATTCACTGGTGACCGACGAGTCTCCTCCAAGAGTGTCGGAGATTCGATTCTCACGAATCAGTGGCCCCTGATTGAGGTCAAACTGATCAAATCGCTCAACCTCACCCGTCTGCCGACCATAGTCAGCCTGCACTTCATCTGTTAGTGCGTTGGAGTTAATCGATATCGTTGCCCCGGCGTTGTTGCGAAGATCGTTACCAGCAATGATCGGCTGTGACCCACGAACGAAGATTGTTGCAGCCTCATTACCTCCACGTGCATTTCGCGTTCCGGTTGCATTTCCATCCGCATTAAATTCGATGCGGGTGTTGGCTACCCGCAGATCACCTTGGTGCGTTTCAATTGCATTGAATCGGTCGAATCCACCCTCAATGGCCACAAGGCCACCAGCATGCGCAAGGTATGCATTGTCGATGCTGATATCCGACCCGACATTGCCGACGATGCCACCCCAGTCGCCAGCAGCGTAGGTGTCTGGCAGGTTCCCATTGGAATCAAATGTTCCACCTGCTCCGTACCGATTATCTCCAAAGCTTGTAAAGACAACCTTGTCGTATCCCTCGCCTTCGGCAATTAACTGAGACCGACCTCTCTCAAGTTCGATGCGACCACCATAGGATTTGACGACAACACCTGGATCAATCTGAAGCCGACCACTTGGACGAATGCTCTCAACACCTGTACCATCTCGAACAAAGCCACCAGCCCCACCCTCAATAAAGAGATTTTCCTGAAGGACATGGACAACTTCTGTGTCATTAAATCGTGCTGAAATATCAAGCTTCTCAGTACCTGAGCCAAACTCGGTATCAATAAGAAGGAAGACGCCATTGACAGAGTTGTCAAAGAGTTGATTGCCGCGGAGATCAACACCAATACGACCGTTGCCCTCTTCAAAGCTCTGCGGTGTGGCTGCAATAGCAGCGCCAGCAGCTGTTGTAATGGTATTGAATCCAAGACTAGGGCGGGTGCCCTCAATCTGAATAGACGCAAATGCCTGAGTCTGTGAATCAACAACTGCCTGACCACCACCGTAGCTGATGATTGAACCATTGACCGTATTCAAAAACGGACGCAGTACTTCCCGACCAACATCACCCTGCCAATCAGAATCGGCACGGAAAACAAGTCCACCCCAGTGCCCACGTGAACGCAACGGTGCCGGACCCGCACTTGCGTCAAATTGTTGATCGGTCGAACTAAACTGAACCGGTTTATTTGGGACACCAAGCACCTGCAAGCTGGCACCCGCTCGACTGTCACCAGAGAGTGGTGAAGAACTTCCTACTTCAACAATGGAACGTCGCATACGGAACGACGCACCTTCATCGATCATTACGGTAACGCCAGCGGGGACGATAAACGTTTCACCATCGCTCAGAATATTTCCCTGGTCATCTTTTCCAATGTAGTAATGGTGTGGATTTTCAACCGAACTCGAGTTTGCCACCAATCCACTGGAAACCTCATCGCCTTCGTTCCCCACAATCCGGATGGTTCGAATATCCGTAGTGAATGAATTCGCCTCTGCAATAGCGGCTTTGACCGTCGTGAATGGATTGGTCAGTGAGCCATCCTGATCTGCTTCAGCCGTCACGAATCGGAGACTTGTGGCTGCAGCGACAATTGCTGTTGGTGGAATAGCCTCGCTCATGGTGATGACGTTTTCAAAAGGTGCACCAACAACAGTTACACCCTCAGGAATATTCAAGCCATAGACTCGCATGCCAGCGGTAATTCCCTCGGCATCATTTACTTTAAGTTCGGCCGTGTTTGTTGCCTCAGTAGTGACCGTTGCCCATGCAGCGGTTGCAATTTTGTCGACATAAAGTGTTCTGTTCGTTGGTGCTATGCTAGCCTCGGCCGTTTGGAACCAGAACGTAAACACTCCACCGGCTTGACCGTCTCGATCACCATCAAGTGGCGTTCCACTTGCGTCTGTCACGGTATTAGTCGATGACGCCTTATCAACATGCTTTAACGAGAGTTGATAAGCACCTTGACTCTGTCCACCGGAGCCACTTTCTTCAATCTCAGGATTAAACTGGTCATTGCCGGCCGCCGTCACAGCAACGTAGTAAATGAAATCGTCACCCACACTGTTTGCTTTTGTAAGATCTAATTCGATCCGTGAGTCACTCCCAAATGAATCATCATTTCGAGCAATGATGGTTCTTTCACCCGTGGCCGGGTCTTCACGGTAGAGCGTGAGTACGGTGTCAAGTTTACTGGAAACAGGATCGCCAGGACGATTCACGATTGTTTCTGCATGAAAAACACCGTCACCCGAAAGCGTGAACTGATAAATGTCGATATCTGACCCGGCATTCGGAAACAGTTGACGAGCCTCAACAAGGTCATAGTCACCCGGGAAAATTGCTTCGCCGTTTAAACCGCCGCCCATAACAGACGGCAGGTCAAATGAATGGTGGAGGCCAAGAAGCTCACCAATCTGCTGCATGGCCGTTCGAAACCAGAACCCGCCGTATTCACTGAGACCCCAATTCTCAGTTGAATCCATGATGGCCACATTTGTTTCAACAGTACCGTCATTGTCTATGTCTGTCTGTCCGGCAAGGCCTGCCGGAGTCGTCGGAATCGTCGTATCAAAAGCTCGTAGATCGCCAGTCGCAATCGTCATAGTATCATTCGCTGGCGTCGCCAGGTCAGCGGATTCAACAAACTGCACACCAAGATACCGACTGAAGATTTCAAAGATCTCTCGAGTGCGTTGCTTCTGTGTTTCAGTGATTTGATTCGCGAGAGGCTGCCCCTGCGGATCTGTTCCGTAATTACTTCTGAAATTGTAGAACCGTGTTGGAATTGCAACTGCTGGGCCTACAGCCAGAGTTTGACCGTGTCGCTCCATGCCCAGATTGACGGGAATGTCTCTGTGCCCGGATTCAGTAATCGAGCCGGCATTGCCGGGGAAATTTAGTTCTTCATTTTCACCTGCAACAACCGGTGCAGTTGAGGTAATTGTTGGAATAGTACTGATAACCCCGTCGATCAAAACCCCTTCAGAGGGCAAGACATTGGGTGTGACTACGTCCCCAAGCCCATTCTGAGCGGTCGCAAAGGAAGTTCCGGCTCCGGCTTCAGCGATAGCACTAGGCGCAACAGGTACACCCGAGCCGCCTATTTCAAGCCGGAAGGTTTTATTGTTATCAATCGAAGCAAACTCAAGCGCAACACTATTCGTTGCAGCTGTATACGTTGCAGTTGTAGGAAACACACTACTCTGTTCTACGGCAGTGGCCTCATCAATCTCGATGAGTTGGTAGAGGCTTTCGTCCTCAACCGACGCCTGTGCCATCGGCTCACTGCCGTCAAAATACACAACGATTTCATTTGCAGATTGACTCAGTGTGAGATTTTCTGGATCACCGGCAAGGCTTGGACGACTTATCGGTTGTGGCACAACAGACACCACGTTTGGCCCCAGGCTCAGTCGGAATGGAACTGTTGTCGATGAACCATTATTAAACTGCTCGATAGCACCCGTGTCATCCGGGAGTGTGGTCAGACCACTGATTGTAATCTGGTAGGTGTCATCAGGCAGGCTGTTTGCAAAGCGGATAACGACCTGATTCTCATTTGGGGCATCATCGACAACAATTGCACCAGGGGAAACGGTGACATCTTGAAACGCCCCAGTCTCACCAAACGGATCATTCGCACGGCCACTTCGCTCGACAGTTATTCCCCCAATAAGAGATGATGGGTCAATTTCCAATTCTGGCGTAAACTTCAGAACAACCTGTTGAGGTGAAACATCAAGCGAAGGTGTCGCTACATCTCCGGCCTGATGAAATGGCGATTCAGTTTCGATATACGAAGCCACGTATTCGAAAGCCAGCATTTTTCGTGGCTCAAGTCCTTCGACTTTTTGAAAAGCACTTTGATCGCGTTGGCGATCTCTCTTACCGACTCGAGAGTGTTTCAATCCTCGAGATCGTGGTGATGAAAAGAGAAAATGCACGGATCCGAACCAATCGGGAAACCTCATAAGTACTCAACCTTCAGATTTTTACTGAAAAAACAACGAAAATGTATGCAATTCATCCTTCATCTAGACCCCACCACTCGCGAAGTGGAACATGGTCCGATTCATTTCCGACGATACCCCCCAAGGGTCTAGACTCAACGAACGTATCGATCAAATTGGGGTGCCTTGCAAAGTCAACTTGAAATCGACGTTATCACTTGCCTTCCTCAACATCAACAAATTGGTTCTGCTGAAGTTTGCAATAAGTGTAACCCCGCAATCGCAAAAAACCCCTCTTTTTAGCTATTCCGGCCAGCCCATACATGTCTTTCGATCACTACATTGTGCTGCGAGACGGCGTCGCCCCAGCCTGAATAACCAGTTTACCAAGCGTTTGAAAGTGACAAAAATGAGTATTTGGTAACGTTGTCACGGCGGAAGCGTTACAGGTTTTTGCGCCAGAGAGCAGGTCAGCCCCCGCTTCAGACCACTCAATCTCGATGTTTCGAAATGCTTATGCCGCCTGATTCATTAGAAAAAACGCGTGCTTTCCCGAAAACAGTCTCCTTGCTTCCCGCAGGGACAGAACTTGTCTCGTCAATCGCGGCAGCCGATTGCCTGGTGGGGCGAAGTCATGAGTGTGACTGGCCACCTGAAGTAAAACGCCTTCCGGCACTAACTGCGGCGCGCATTGACCCGATGGTATCCAGTTTGGATATCGACCAGCAAGTGAAGGAATCAGGCGGAAACCCACTGTTTTCAGTAGACGAATCGCTCCTGGCTCACCTTGCTCCCGATCTGATTCTTACGCAAGCAGCATGCGACGTGTGCGCAGTAGACGCCAAACAGGTCCTTTCAATAGCGGATACTATCCGTCTCGAAGATGGAACATCACCGACCGTACTGACCCTTTCACCCGAATCACTTGAGGACCTGTTTTCCGATATTGTGCGTGTTGGGGAAGCGCTGAATGCACAGGACCAGGCACGCCATCTCAGCTCTGAATTGAAAAAACGGTGTGAGCACATTACGACTCAGTGCGACGCACTCTCCCGTGGTCACACCAAACCAACTATTGCCCTCATCGAATGGCTTGACCCACCCATGTCCGCTGGCAACTGGGTGCCCGAGATGATTCGAATGGCCGGGGCAACTGACGCCTTGAAGGCCGACCCAGGAAAATCTCACTGGATTAAGTGGGCAGATGTTGCGGAGGCTGATCCAGATATCGTGATCCTGATACCGTGTGGATTTGAGCTCCAACGGGTCCTCACTGAAGCGAAGACCCCGGCTGTCTGGCCACATCTCAAAGACCTTCGAGCGACCCGCGAAGGGAGACTCTTTGCCGTTGATGGACACCATCTCTTTAATCGACCGGGCCCACGACTGGTTGATTCGCTCGAAGTGCTTGCGGAGCTTCTCCATCCGCAAAGCTTTCAGTTTGAAGCCACTGCTCGGTTTGCCAAACGAATTGAAACATGATGTTTTCTCAGACCGAATCTGCAGCGATGACTCCGGTCCCTCAGGTCTCCGCAGATTGAAAAAGCTGCTTTTAGCCGCTTTTTTGGTGGTTTTGTGTCGTTTGTATCGGTTCAGCCCCAGACTCTATGACTCTATATATAGAAAACCTTGTAGTTTTGGGTGACTCTGCGGGTCAGGGGACCTAGACTCCTTACAGAGAGTATGATGCTTCCTTCTGGCCGCCGACTGCGGTACCGGCATCACGGCTCAAAACTCTGAAACACAGGTTCTATGTCTCAAGAATTTCGCATTGAAATCCCCCAGATCGACCCACGCTGGAGTCGATCATTGGTGCCACTGGCAGCCATTGTTATTGCAGGGCTAGCACTCGCTTCGAGCAGTGTTTATTCGGTTGGCACCGAAAGCGTTGGTGTGATCCAGCGGTTTGGAAAGTACACCGGCACGGTCGACCCTGGCCTTCGCTTCAAACTTCCTTTTGGAATTGACCGAGTCACCATCCTGCCAGTGAAGCGGCAGTTGAAAATGGAATTCGGCTTTGGCACTGGTGGGGCGAATGATCTCTATCAGGTTTCACGGGAACAAGATCGTGAAGCGGACATGGTTACGGGTGATCTCAATGCGGCCCATGTTGAGTGGGTTGTGCAATATGAAATCAGCGACCCCGAACAGTTTTTGTTTAATCTGCGCGAACCTGCCGCCACACTTCGTGACCTGGCTGAAAGTGTCATGCGTGAAGTCATTGGTGACCGCACTGTTGATGAAGTGCTGACCATCGGTCGACAAGGCATCGAGAGCGCTGCCATCGCAAAACTGACCGATCTTGTACAGAGCCTTGAAATGGGACTTCGAGTGCAGCAGGTCCAGCTGAAAAATGTGCATCCGCCGTCTGCTGTGCAGGCCTCATTTGATGAGGTCAACCGAGCCCAGCAGGAACGGGAAGAAATGATCAATCAGGCCAATGGTGAGTACAACAAAGTTGTGCCGCGAGCCCGTGGTGAAGCTGATCGCACAATCCAGGGTGCAGAAGGCTATGCCGTCAAACGTGTGAACGAGGCAAAAGGCGATATTGCCCGATTTTCAGCCCTTCTTGAACAGTATGAGAAAGCACCTGACGTCACCCGTCAGCGGCTCTATCTCGAAACAATTAGTGAGATTCTTCCCCAACTCGGCAGCAAGGTCATCCTCGATGCAGATGTCCAGCAGTTCTTGCCGCTGATGAACCTCCAACAACTTTCACCGGAGGCAAAACGATGAGCCCCATGCCTATTAATCACCCTGTCCTTGTCTTTGCCCGTCGTGCTGGTGACTTCCTGTTTTCACCGGTTGGCCTTGCAGGCATTGTTCTGCTTGCCAT
>JADHSL010000112.1 GCA_016776925.1 Pirellulales bacterium
CTTTGTACATGTCTCATTTACTGTCCTTTCATGTGCGAATAGCTTTTCAAACAGTCATTTGTGCAGTCTGTGCTTGTGCACTCTCACTGGCTGCGGATGAAGAGTCTTCTTTAAAAAAATCAGAACGTTCATCGCAACGCCCACTGGCAATTGATTTCAGGATCGATCGTTCTGTTGAAATCCCACCGCCTAGAACACAGTACATGGGTCGAGAGATTGCTCAGACGATGCACTATACGGGAGCTCCCTGGCTTGTTCGGGAAAGCCGTCAACGTGAAGAAGATTGTCGACTGCTTCTCGAAGCACTTCAAATCAAGTCAGGACAAACCATCTGCGACCTTGGATGTGGGAATGGGTTCTACACACTCGAGCTTGCACGACGTGTTGGTCCTGAAGGAACAGTGTACGCAGTTGATATCCAGCCCCAAATGCTTCGACTACTCGTTACACGAGCGCGGCAGGAAAAACTCTTTAATATCAAACCGGTTCTGGGAACATTTATTGACCCTCGGTTGCCCAAGGGGGAAGTCGATCTTGTATTTTGTGTTGATGTCTACCACGAGTTTTCTCATCCTGAAAAGATGCTGAAACGTATCCGAGAGAGCCTTTCTGATGGTGGCCAAATTGTTTTAGCAGAGTTTCGTGGGGAAGACGCTACGGTGCCAATCAAGCCGCTTCACAAGATGACAAAGGCACAGGTCAAAAAAGAACTTGAGCCAAATGGTTTTGTTCTCCAGCGCGAATTCGACCAGTTGCCATGGCAGCACCTCATGTTTTTTGGTGTCCAGAACAAAGAGTAATGCCAACTACTTCTGATGTATTTGGCAGCTTGTGTTATCACATCGCCCAGCAATCCAGAGTCGTCGTTTTGCGATATATGCATATAGCCAATTCCAGAGCGGCAGTGAGCCGGGAATGTGTAGAAGAAGAGCGAGTGGCCAGAGGAGTGGTAGTTTACGAGAGAGATAGCGAACAGCAGTTGCACCACCGCGAGCATTCCCTTGCGTGTCGATTACAAACATCTGTTCTTGGAGTTGTTCCATCGAAAGCTCTGGAAAATCAGCGGCCACACTCGGTTCGTGGAGTGACTTGTAAATAAACCGTCGTCGCACATCGAGTCGGCGGAGGATTTCAATCTGGCGTTGACAGAAGCGACATTCACCATCGAAGAGGACAGTGTCTTGTTCCGGATGCTTTTTGGTAAGAATCATTGTGCACGGGAGACATTCAGGGGCATTGTTTAAAGCCTGCGTGGAACGCCCAGCATCCGGCTCATTCCTTGATCAAACCACTGGGAAGTGTACACAGGTTCAAAATTGTAATAGCTCCACTCGAAATGAGTAACCACGGGGCCCATTCAGGTGCTGTGATCGAACGACCCATTCCACCTGCTAGCGGTACAACAATGGCCGAATCAATGAAGAGTAGTTCAATGCCTAGCAGCGTCGCAAAAATTCCAATCGCCAGAAATATACTTTTCCACATGATGGTGCCTGAAACCCGAATATGACTCCTCCGCGATGAGCCCCTCGCTATCGCCTCTGTAAAAATATCGACTGACTCAGGAACCCAGCTAGAGAAGCCACTCGCCTCGGGCAACCTAGAACGACTGTGATGATAATTCAGTTAGCAGAACTACTGATTTGCAGCATCAACTGGCGGTTCACACTCTCTCTCAGGTGGAGTTTGTGTCACACTAGCGCGGCGTTCAGCCATCGTGCCAGGTACGAGTTGCGGCTTCCCACTTGTTGTTTCAATAATATCTTGGAGGTCACTGCCATCAATCACTTCAGCTTCGATCAAGCGACTCGTAATTGATTCAAGCGATGTGCGACGGGTTTGGAGAATCTGCCGAACCTGGATAATCGAAGTATCAATTATGCGGCGGACCTCTTCATCGATTTCACGGGCTGTCTCCTCACTGTGGCTTCGTGTTGTACCAAAGTCAGCGCCTCCACCAGTAAGAAACGGTGACCGCTGGCTTTCTCGATAGTTCACTCTGCCGAGTTGACTCATGCCATAGTCCATGACCATAGAGCGAGCAATTTCACTCGCTCGCTCCAAGTCGTTCTGGGCTCCGGTCGAGATATCGTCATAAATCATTTCTTCTGCAATCGTGCCGGCGAGGAGAACATGAATTCTGCTTTCAAGTTCACTTTGAGTGAGAAGATATCGATCGTCTTCCGGGCGCTGCATGGTGTAGCCCAGGGCTGCCAGACCACGTGGGATGATTGACACTTTATGTATCGGGTCAGTATTTGGAAGAGAATACGCGACTAAGGCATGTGCAGCCTCGTGATATGCCACTCGTTTCTTCTCGTCTTCGTGGATCACCCGCTTCTTTTTCTCAAGGCCTGCAGTGCCACGTTCAACCGCTTCATTGAATTCCACCATTCCCACAGACTTCTTGTTGTTTCGTGCTGCGAGTAAAGCGGCCTCATTCACAAGGTTGGCAAGGTCTGCACCACAAAAGCCTGAGGTAATTCGTGCCACCTGCTCAATATTGACTTTGGGATCAAGCTTCACATTGAGAACATGCACCTTGAGAATAGCCTCACGTCCACGAACATCAGGTCGGTCGACAAGCACATGTCGATCAAACCGTCCTGGTCGTAGGAGTGCCGGATCAAGTGTTTCTGGACGGTTTGTAGCTGCCATCACAATGACACCAGAATTGCTACCAAACCCATCCATTTCAACCAGCAACGCATTGAGCGTCTGCTCCCTTTCATCATTACCACCAACCACACTTGAACCTCGGGTTTTTCCTAACGCATCAAGTTCATCAATAAAAATGATGCACGGGCTCTTCTGTGCGGCCTGCTGAAACATGTCCCGGACACGGGCAGCTCCGACACCAACAAACATCTCAACAAAGTCACTTCCAGACAGTCCAAAGAAAGGCACGCCAGCCTCACCCGCAATCGCCTTTGCGAGAAGGGTCTTTCCGGTTCCAGGAGGGCCGACGAGTAAAACACCCTTCGGAATATGGCCACCAAGAACCTGATATTTTTCAGGGCTTCGAAGAAACTCAACCACTTCGCGGAG
This sequence comes from Pirellulales bacterium, assembly GCA_016776925.1. Lineage (GTDB taxonomy): Bacteria > Planctomycetota > Planctomycetia > Pirellulales > UBA1268 > UBA1268. The sequence continues at coordinate 3,049 of JADHSL010000112.1, forward strand.
TTCATCAACGGCTTCGTCTATTCCGGCAACGTCATCGAAACTTATTCCAAGATCTTCTTGGGCATACATTTTTCCACGACTGCGACCAAATGCCATTGGGCTTCCAGCTCCTCCAAGGCGACGCACCATGAGAAAAAATCCCAATGCCAGCAATCCGGTCAACACCAGCATTGGCATATAGTTTCGCCAAGGGCTCGGTGGATCTTCATACCGATAATCAACTTTATTGAGATCAAGAATCTTCGACAGTTGTCCCTCAGAATTCTCACTCGGAAGTTTGGCAGTCCGAAATCGAAGTTGATCACCTTGAGCATTACCACCAGCCGTCAATCGGCCATCATCAATAGGTCGTAGACCACCCTGTCCATCACCTCCTGGCAGAGGAACCTTTCGCAGTGTTCCGGTCACCTCAAATGCACCAATGACGACATCATCGATCGAGCAGAATCGTGAAACCAGCGGAGATCCTTTTGCTGTTTCACCTGTAACGACCTCTACGAATCGTGGCGAGCCCGACTGATCTTTTTCTTCACCAGCTACTCGAATAAGCCGTTCCAGGTCGGTATAGCTCAATCGAACTTCTTGACCATTGCTAAAAAGGCTCGCTGCAAAGAGACCAGCGACCGCTACAGCAATGAGAGACCAGATAAGATTTGAGCCACCAAAAGCCTGTTTCCGATCACCAGAACGCCGTCCGGGATCTTTTTCATTATTTTTTTGATTCATAGACGAAATGTCACAATCGTTTCTTTATTTTGAGAGCCATCGCTGCATACCCTTCTATCGTAGGCTCGAAAGAAGCCTGCGACAAATGACTTGCATGGCATCCGGCGACCGGAGTGCGTAAACTAGATTTCCTCGTATTTTGACATGTTTTCATAGCTTCTCAGATTGACCCGTCCATGATGTTACCCGACCGCACTGTGGCTTCTGCCACTTCAATGGCTGTTTCGGGTACGGAAGTCATGAGTGACCAATCAGTTGACTTTCAAAAGCCCTCAGATGCCGTTCCTCTTCGTGTCGCGGTCCTGGGTTCAACCGGAAGTATTGGCAAGAATACCCTTGAAGTCATTGCTGCCTCAGAAGGTCGTTTCAAGGTCCATCTGCTGTGCGGGCACCGCAGCGTTGAAGTCCTTGTTGAACAGGCTCATGCATGTCGGCCTCGCTGGGTCGTTGTGACTGATTCAACTGCTGCAGAATCACTTGGACCGGGAGCGCTTCCAGAAGGAACAGAACTCGTCGTTGGTCCGGAACGCCTTGAAGAACTTCTCGGTGCTCCAGAAGTTGATCGTGTTGTGTCAGCTATTGTTGGGGCTGCTGGTTTGCGGAGTACCTGGTCAGCACTTGCTGCTGGGAAGACGGTGGCGCTTGCGAATAAAGAAACACTGGTGACAGCCGGGCCTTTGGTAACGCAGTTGGCAGCACGTTCTGGCGGGACGATTGTGCCGGTCGATAGCGAGCATTCTGCGATCCATCAGGCGTTACGGAGTGGGCGTCGGCAGGAATTGCGGCGAGTTGTACTCACCGCAAGCGGTGGGCCTTTTCGCACTCATACCAAAGAACAGATATCTGAGGTAACGCCAGAGCAAGCGCTGAAGCACCCAACCTGGTCAATGGGGCCAAAGATTACCATTGATTCGGCAACGATGATGAACAAGGCACTTGAACTGATTGAGGCCCGCTGGCTCTTCGATCTTCGAGCGGAGCAGTTGGGTGTGGTGGTCCATCCACAATCAATAATTCATTCTTTTGTTGAATTTGTTGATGGTTCGGTCATTGCCCAGCTTGGACCACCAGATATGAAGCTCCCAATCCAGTATGCACTTGCGTATCCGGAAAGGTACGATGGTCCAGCTCGGCGGTTTGATTTTAGTGCTGCACAGCAACTGGAATTGAGCCCCCCTGATCTTGAACGTTTTCCAGCAGTTCGTCTCGGCTACGATGTTGCGGCTCGCGGTGGTACTGCTGGTGTGGTTTTGAATGCTGTAAACGAGGAGGCTGTTCAGGCATTCCTCAAGGGTGTGGTGAAGTTTCCACAGATTACTGAATTGTGTGAGCGAGCAGTGTCGGAACATCCATTTATTGGTGACCCGACACTCGAAGACATACTCAGGCTTGATGCCTGGGCCAGAAAGGAAGTCCAAACGTGGATGTGTTGATGTCGCCGAGTTCTGTCATTTCACCAGTTGTGATGATTGGAATGTGGATTCTGCAACCAGCCAGCTGGCTGGTAATCTTGCAGGTTGCAATTGGTCTTGGCTTTGTCATTTTTGTCCATGAACTTGGACATTTTCTTGTTGCAAAAGCCTGTGGTGTCAAGTGTGAGAAGTTCTACATCGGCTTTGATATTAACGGCTGGAATCTTGGCAAGTTTACATGGGGTGAAACTGAATACGGCATAGGCATTCTGCCTCTTGGCGGATATGTCAAGATGCTTGGGCAGGATGACAATCCTGCTGCGGCGGCTCGCGAAGCCCAGCGAGCGAAAGACATTATTGAGTCAGGTGATTTGCCACCAGAGCCAACTGATGATCCACACCCTGCGTGGGATCCACGAAGTTATCCTGCCCAGTCGGTACCTGAGCGAATGGCAATTATTTCGGCCGGTGTCATCATGAATGTGATCTTTGCCGTCTTACTTGCAGCATGGGCATTTGGCCTTGGAGTGCAAGAACTGACCTGTGAAGTCTCGAGTGTTCGGCCTGGCGGTGCAGCCTGGCGAGCTGGATTACGTACCGGCGATGAGATTGTTGCCATAGGATCAAAAACCCAACCCGTCTTTACCGATCTGCAGAAAGGCGTGACGCTGGGTGATCCGGCCCAAGGAATAGACTTCACAGTGCATCGACCAGCTGATGGGAGTGAGCGGACGCTGACGCTCCATCCAGATACAGACCTGGGCATTCCGACAGTCGGTGTGACAAGCCCGTTTTCAGTCACGATGCCTGATAGCCTGGAACCCAGGCTTCCTGGTGCTGCTTCACGAGCGAAGCCTGCTTTTGAACCAGGAGATACCATTACGGCAGTCGACGGTGAATCCATTTCAAACTATGCCGAACTGATCGCGTCTCTTGCTGACAAGGCAGATGCCTCTGTTTCACTTTCGGTGCAGCGTCAAGATAAGAACGTATCTATTACTGTCCCTTCCCAGCCTCGACGTGAAACCGGCTTGGTTATGGCCCCGGGGGTGATTGCCAGTGTCCAAGCGGATTCTCCGGCGTCTGCAGCTGAGCTGAAGGCAGGAGATCGAATTGTTTCCATTGATGGCGAACCACTTGGTAATCCTTTGACAATTGATGACCGACTCAAGCAGCGATCCGGTGAGGTCGTCTTGTTGGGTGTCCTTCGGACTGATGCAGTGCATAATGCTTCTGGTGAACTTGTTCCTGAAACAATCGAAGTCACACCACGAGACGTTACATGGATTGAACAGGCACGATGGCCCCAAAGTCCGGTAGCTGTTTCAAGTCTTGGTATTGCCTTTAATATCGGATCCGAGATTGCAAAGGTCGTACCAGGCTCACCAGCTGCGCGGGCAGGCATCAAGGATGGTGAGTTTGTGACTCGAGCACGATTTGCAAAAAACGATGAACCTGTTGATGAGAATGATCCGGGTGTTGAATTGTCAGAAGAATCACAGAGTTGGCCATTTGTCATGGCGATGGTTCAGCAGTCACCAAAAGATACGCGCCTGCAATTAACAGTAAAATCATCAGATGGACTAGCCAGAGACGTTGAACTGAATCCAATTGATTCAACCGTTGATTTTGTTGTTGATCGCGGATTGGTATTTCGCCCGGTCTATCGTCTTGTGAAAGCCCGTTCCATCGGTGCTGCGTTGGCACAGGGTCTCTCAAAAACTAGTGAAGATCTGTCCATGGTATATCGATTTTTACAGAAAATTACGAGTAATCAGATTAGTCCTCGGCTTCTTGGTGGGCCCATTGAAATTGCAAAACAGGCAGGAAAGTCAGCCGAAGAAGGCCTTGGACGTTTATTACTGTTCCTGACCATGTTGAGTGCAAACCTAGCTGTGATCAATTTCTTACCTATACCAGTCCTCGATGGCGGGCATATGGTCTTTCTGATGTATGAACTCGTTCGTGGCAAGCCGCCAAGTGAAAACGTTGTGGCGGCTCTGTCGTACATTGGATTAATTCTTTTGCTCTCACTCATGCTTTTTGTCTTTGGTCTCGACCTTGGTCTGATTGCACGACGGTAAACGGCTTTCGTGCATGACATGTGAGGTTTCTGCCCGTATTTCATGAGCCAAAAGGTTTTCCCATACCCGGGTGAACGGACGGCGTCTATTGTTGAAGAAGTTCGAAATCGTCGGAGTTCGTCATGACAGTCGCAATTCGACCCAGTCTTCCACACGACCTGGTCACAGGTGTCGATACCGTGGTGTTCGACGTTGTTGGGACACTCTTAGAACCAGCACCATCAGTTTCTGAAGCATACAAAAACTCTGCCGAGAAGTTTGGATGTATTCTTCCGGCTGGAGAAATTGCCCAGCGATTTGCTAACGCATGGGAGAAACAGGAAGCTCTGGATGCTCAAAACAAACCAGCTTTTAGAACAAGTAGAAGTCGGGAGTATGAACGGTGGCGGCAGATTGTATGTGATGTCTTTGAAGACTCTCCAAATGCAGACAAGATTTTTGATGACCTGTGGCTGCATTTTGGTAAGCCTTCTTCGTGGCAACCAGTAGAACAGGGTTGTCGTCTTCTTGAGACTGTTCGTGAGTCTGGAATTGGAGTTGCGTTAGCCAGTAATTTCGATGAACGACTGCTTCCTCTTGCAAAACAAATTGAACCTCTTGTTCACATTGAGAATATTTTTGCATCATCTGAACTTGGTTGGAGGAAACCAGCCCCACAGTTCTTCCAGGCAGTGGAGTCACGGCTTCAAAAAGAGCCGGAGCAACTACTTCTTGTCGGAGATGATCCTCG